>CAZPCR010000600.1:0-1936 GCA_964585035.1 uncultured Anaerolineaceae bacterium | reverse complement strand
GGCCCGTTTGCCCAGGAGTTGGAACAAAAAATAGCAACTCTTCTGGGTGTGAAGCATTGTCTCGTAATGTGCAACGCCACGGTGGCCCTGGAGATCACTTCCAGGGCGTTGGGCCTGCAAGGCGAAGTGATCCTGCCTTCCTTTACATTCATCGCCAGCCCGCACTCTCTGCAGTGGCAGGGCATCACGCCGGTTTTTTGCGATATCGACCCTCTCAGCCACAATATCGACCCCGCCCGGATCGAGAATCTGATCACCCCGCGCACCACCGGCATCCTCGGTGTGCATGTCTGGGGCCGCGCCTGTGAAATAGAAAAATTAGGCGCGCTCGCCCAAAAACACCACCTCAAGTTGATGTTCGATGCCGCCCATGCGTTCGGGTGCACTCATCACGGCCAGAGGGTGGGCGGATTTGGGGATGCGGAAGTGTTCAGTTTCCATGCCACAAAGTTCTTCAATACCTTTGAAGGTGGCGTGGTAACGACGAATGACGATGTGCTTGCCGGGAAGATCCGCGGGATGAGAAACTTCGGTTTCGCCGGGCTTGATAAGGTTACCAGCATCGGTACGAACGGCAAGATGAGCGAAGCATCGGCTGCCATGGGCCTCACCTCACTGGAGAGCATGGATGGATTTATTGAAACCAATCATCATAATTACCTGGCTTATTCCAAAGGCCTGGGCGGGCTGCCCGGCACCCGATTAATTAAGTATGATGAGAAGGAAAAAAACAACTACCAGTATATTGTTCTCGAAGTCGAAGAGAAGGAAGCCGGCCTCGGCCGCGATCTCCTTGTGAAAATTCTCCATGCGGAAAATATCCTTGTCAGGCGTTATTTCTATCCCGGCTGTCATCAGATGGAACCGTATCGCTCCTATTTTCCGAATGCCGGTCTGGTACTACCGGAAACGGAGAAATTAACCTTGAAAGTACTTCAACTTCCCACAGGGACGGCAGTCGGCGAGAAGGAAATTAATGACATATGTCGGCTCATTCGATTTGTTTTCGCACATGCCGCAGAGATCCGCGAGCGGGCCGCGCAATAGATCAAAATGAATAAATACAGGGAAATTATCCTAGTTCTTATTATGGTCGCGATAATTGCGATCCCGCGCTTCGTGGGTCTGGGTAATTTCACCTCGATAGATGAACCGTATTGGCTGCAGTCGAGTGGAAATTTTTATTATGCGCTTGGCCAGCGTCAATTTGAAAACACGGTATATGGCTATCATCCGGCCGTCACGACCATGTGGATAATCACCATGGGGATGCTGGTTTACTTTCCTCAATATCGCGCCCTGGGGCAGGGTTATCTTAAGCCGGGAAAGTTTAATATATTTATGCCGGCCCACGGCAGGGATCTTCTGCACTTGCTGATCATAAGTCGCGTTATCCAGGTATTTGTGATTTTAGTGCTCTTGTTGGTCGTCTACTTCCTGTTGCGTAGGATGTTTGATCCTCGGACAGCCTTCTTCACAACTTCTCTGATCTCCGTATCGCCTTATTTCCTCGGGCAGTCCCGCCTTCTGAATCACGAAGCGATGCTGGGCCTCTTTCTCCTGATATCCCTGCTTGCCATGTTGGTTTATCTTTATATCGAAAAAAAGTGGATTTTTTTGGTTTTATCAGCGTGTGCTGCTGCTCTGGGCCAGTTGACAAAGTCGTCCGGACTGCCTTTGATCCCCTTGATCGTGTTTGTCGTTTTAGTGTACGCGCTTGGATCGCACCCTGGGAAGTGGTTCCGAAAATTTCTGGATGTTTTCAGGATAGTAGGTCTTTGGTTAATCGCACTTGTATTTTTTTACTTCCTTTTCTGGCCTGGAATGTGGGTGGCTCCCGCAAAGATGCTCTACGTGGTGTATGGGAATGCGCTCGGTTACATGTTCCAGGGCATGACCCTGGAAGCCATGCCGACCTTGGATCCTTCAAATTTCG
>CAZPCR010000599.1:0-1937 GCA_964585035.1 uncultured Anaerolineaceae bacterium | reverse complement strand
TAGCGATGCACCAGGTCGAGGAAATGCAGGCTGCAGAGCACGGTAATGCCGCGTTCTTTATTGAGCTGCTCAAGATATTTCAGGATGGTATGCGCCAGAACAGGGTCGAGCGAAGCCACCGGCTCATCTGCCAGGATCAGTTTCGGATCCTGCATCAGGGCGCGCGCAATGCCGACGCGCTGCTGCTGTCCGCCTGAAAGTGAGTCAGCGCGCACATGAGCTTTATCTGCCAGGCCCACCTGCTCGAGGCTGGCGATGGCCTTATTGTTGTCGGCGGAAGAGAAAAGGTGCAGGGCACTCGAAAAGGTGTTGACATACCCCAACCGGCCGCTCAGGACATTGGTCATCACAGAAGAACGTTTAACCAGGTTGAACTGCTGAAAGACCATGCCAATCTGACGGCGGATCTTGCGTATTTCACCGGGAGAAGCCGCGGTGACATCCTGGTCATCCCAAAAGATCTTTCCGGAGGTCGGTTCGATCAGTCGATTAATGCAGCGCAGCAGGGTGGACTTGCCCGATCCGCTCAACCCGATCACCGCCAGAAACTCGCCATCCTTGACTTCAAAGCTGACGTTTTTCAGCGCCTGGGTACCATTGGGATAGACTTTGGTTAGGTTTTCGACTCTTAACATGGCGATGTTATTTTCATGATTGCAGGTGGAAACAAAAGAAAAGCCTGGCAGGTTGCATCAACCTGCCAGGCTTATGTGAGGTTTTATTTAATCAGGGAAGCAGGATCGACGCCGGCTTTCTTGAGCACTGCATCGAAATCAGAATACATCGTGAAGGACTTGTCGATTTGCTGGAAGGCATTGATGGTATACAGCTTGCCCAACACAGCCTTGCCGCCCGGATCCTTGGCCATGGCCAGCAGAGCTTCGGTAGTGATCGCCTGAAGCTTGGGATCGAAGGTCTTGATATATTGAACGCCGTCGTTCGGGATGCGATCTGTAACCGCAAAGACGACGACCTTCGTGGTAATGTCCGGATAGGTGGCTGCCAGGTTGGCGGATTTATCGGTCAGAACGTTGATGTACGTCACACCCGCATCGCAATCGCCCTTGTATACAGCGATGGCTACATTAGGATGTGAGCCGGCGTTCTGAGTGGCCTTGAAATCGGTATCGGGGTCGATACCATTGGCCTTCAGGATGATGCGCGGGACGATATAGCCCGAGGTTGACAACGGATCAACGAAGCAGAAGGTCTTGCCTTTGAGGTCGGCGAGGGTCTTGATGCCCGTGCCGGCGCCGGCGATGAACTGGCCCTTATAGAACGGTTCCAGCTGGCCACCGAGCGCTTTATCCTTATCAAGGTCGTTGGTGGAATAGTTGCGCAGGTTGATCAGAGCCGGGATGATCCCGTATTTCGCCTGGGCTGCCAGGATCGAGAAGGTATTGAGAAAACCAACCTGGGCTTTGCCTGCACCCATCGCTTCGATGGCGGCTGCGTAGCTGGTGCCGGTCTGGATCGTATAGTTCAACCCGGTCATCTTGTTCAAGCAATCAGCAATGGCGCTGCTGGCAGTGGCAATAGTGCCAGATTCACCGGAGGGGACGAATGCTATCGTAATGGGGGTATCCGAGGCGCCGAGCTTGCCGGCCGCCGGAGCTGCAGGGGCATCCGCTAATTTATCGCATACGGGGGGAACCGCTGTTGGAGCGGCGGTCGGTGCTACGGTTGGTGCCGTAGTGGGAGCGGCAGTTGTTGGCGCGGGAACTTCGGTCGGGGCTGAGACGGCTGCCGTAGGCGCTACTTCAGTGGGCGTAGCGGCAGTGCCGCAGGCGGAGAGCGCCAGGGAAAATACAGCGATCAACGTCAGCAAAAAGAACGTTAGGCGTTTGTTCATATTCTTCTCCTTTATATAAATATGGGGTGGGAAGGTAATCGTACCCTCTGACACAATTGATAATAATCTAAATAACAGGAAGATA
>CAZPCR010000598.1:0-1943 GCA_964585035.1 uncultured Anaerolineaceae bacterium | reverse complement strand
CTGATCGGCGGGATGAGCTGGGAATCTTCCATCGAGTATTACCGCATCATCAACGAAGCCGTCAAAGAAAAACTGGGCGGGCTCCATTCAGCGAAAAGCATCATGGTCTCGGTTGATTTCGCCGAGGTGGAGATCCTCCAGCGTGAGGGAAAATGGAGCGAAGCCGCCCGAATGATGGTGGACGCGGCAAAGAGCCTGGAAAACGGCGGCGCGGATTTTATCGTCATTTGCACCAACACCATGCACAAGGCGGCAGATGAGATACAGGCCAACGTCAAAATCCCGCTCCTGCATATTGCAGACGCAACTGCCCAACTTGTAAAAGATTCGGGGATCCGAACGATAGGGTTATTGGGCACGCGCTTTACGATGGAAGAGGAATTCTACAAAGGCAGGCTTTCGCAGAATTACGGCTTGAAGGTGATCATTCCAAATGCCGGGGAGCGCGAGATCGTCCATCGTGTAATTTACGATGAGCTGGTAATCGGCGAAATAAAGCAACATTCCAAAGAACAGTACATCGGCATTATCGAGAATATGGTCAATCAGGGCGCGGAGGGAATTATCCTGGGCTGCACCGAAATCGGTTTATTAATTCACCAACAGGATTGCCGGGTCCCGCTATTTGACACAACAATGATCCATGCTGAAGCGGCAGTTGAATACGCACTGAAATAGCGGGATGCGACGATAACACCGCCGCGCAATGCGCGGCCTGTGTAGAAAGATCAATTTTTTGTTCTGGCTCAAGAGTGGGAAATGCCATCCAGCCTGTCGCAGGTATTTCTATCTCACCACTTTTCAAATGAGGATTAATAAGTCTCTCCCACTTTTCTTTTGGAACCATTTCTTTCACAGGAGTGTCACCGAGTTTTGTGAGTGTCAGATCTCCACCAAGACACTTATGGTAAAACGTCATTACTTCGGCACAGTTGCCATCAAATAAAAGAAACGGCGCAGTGTGTAAAATATATTTCGCCTCCTTAGGTTCTGTTTCCGCTTTTATTTGTTTTTTCTATAATTTCCTGTACTATCTTGCCAATAAGCTCAAAGGGAAATGGTTCGTCCAGAGGAAAATGGAAAGACGATTTCGTCGCTTGATATTTCTTAAGCTTATTCAGTGATGCTCCTGCACGCGTGGGAGGGATATGTATAGCAATATATTTTTTGGACACCCTAAAATAAATGAGCCGTCCAGAAAATCCCGAACCCCTATATTCATAAAAAGGCATTCCATAACTAATACTCTCGCGCGCTCCCGGTGCAGCTTTCTTAATCACACGACGAAGCTTAACGAGTGTTCCGCGAACTTCTTTGGGCTCTCCTGCAATATATGTGTCCACATCTTTTGGTGTTTTGTTCATTTTTCGTCCCAACTAAAATAAATCTCAACCGAAAAAGTTGAAAATCAAGACTTATCTTTCATTACCTTTAAACTTGCCTTCACCAACTTCTTCACTAATGGTATTGATATCTCTTTGTCTACCGGGAAACTAACAATAGATTTTGTCTTAGCATAACCTGCAAGTTCCTTTTTGTGCTCCTGTATCACCGGGGGACGTACATGAAGGCGTACATTTGGTTTTTTAAAGCTGAACCAGGCAAACATTCCATCATAATCATAACCCTCATAAGAATATCCGGGTATTTGGAAGTAATCGGTGCGTTCAGTGGAATCAGGCGCTACTTCCCGTATTGCATCCCTTATCTTTCTCAACTTTTCTTGCGCCTCTTTTGGGCATTTTTCAATGTACTCTTCAACGTTTTTGTCTGAATATTTTTTCATTCAACTTTCCTCTTTATCTTATTATTTCAACGATGAATATATCCAGACCAAGACCAAGGTTTTCGCATGCCACAGGTGAGTTTTGAACGTCCCACTTCAATCCGACGCTCCCTAGTTTATTGTTTTTATGCGGATAGGATAGGGTTAACGCCTTACT
>CAZPCR010000597.1:0-1944 GCA_964585035.1 uncultured Anaerolineaceae bacterium | reverse complement strand
AGAGCCAAAAATACTAGTGTCAGTCCGATATAGAGAAGATCAGCCATTTGTAACATCCATGGTTAATATCATATCGGCCCAAGTATATTTATTTGTCCGTCAAAGGGGGGACAAGAAACCGGCGGGATGTGTCAAGAAAGTATCAAGATGATTACCCCGTACCCGTCAGAATAGGGGGCAAAATATTCCTTAAATTAAAAACACCTCGGAGATAAATATCTCCGAGGTGTTCTCCTCGAACAGATTATTATTTCTCAACCAGGAATATCTCACCCAATGCGATCACAACGAACGTAGCGATAAGCGCCAGTAGACCCGTCAGTCCTGCAAACATTTCAGTTTGGGATTCGCGCTTCTCTACCTCACGCATATTCCGTCCGGCCATTACGAAGCCCGCATTATAAGGAACGACCACCGAAGCGATCCGAGTGGTTGCCGTTGGCTGCCATGTTACCCGGTTCTCGCCGCTTGCTTTGGCGGAATCCAGGGCGCCTTTAAGGTAGTCGGGCATTTGCCCATTCAACACACCTGATCCAGCTACCGGTTTTCCGTCGTTGTCATACAGGACGATGAAGGGCGCCAGGCTGGTTGACATTTCAACCTGTGTTTTCGGTATGACCGAATCAACCGTTGCGCCGCCATCTAAAGCTGCTGCGGCATCTTCCGCCATTTGGATCTGTGGATCATTGGCACCCTGCCGTTCCGATTGTTGTACGGTGACATACGCCAGTACGGAAAAGGCACAGATAACAACAGCAAAAGGCAGCCAAACTCTAAATATATTTTTAAATTTGTTCATTGTATTCTCCTTAGTAAACAGTGTATACAACCCAGCCTTTCTTTTGCTGTCAAAGCCTCTCTTAATACAAACGACTTCGGAAGGGTAGGGGCGATATCCCTTCCGAAGCCTGAACCACTCACCGATCAAACAGGATTACTTGCTCTTCCCGACAGCCTGCTTTTCCGCCTGCTCCATCCGACTCATCGCGTCCATCACGGCTACGGCAGCGATCTGGACGATATTGTTTACTTCCTCGCCCGTTTGCAACACATGCACCGGTGCACCCGTGCCTAAAAGGATTGGTCCGATTGCTTTGGCTTTGCCTAGGCGGGCCAGCAGCTTATAAGCGATATTCGCCGATTCAAGCGATGGGAACACCAGCACGTTTGCGTCCTTGACCGTACTGAATGGATAACGTGCATCGATAATATCGGGCACCACGGCGGTATCTGCCTGCATCTCGCCGTCTACAGGCAGGTCGGGCCGGCGTATCTTAAGCAGTCGCACAGCCTCCCTCACCTTGTCTGAAAGCGGATGCGGCGTGGAGCCGAAGTTCGAGAAGGACAGGAAAGCCACCCGTGGCGAGATCTCCAATTGTTTGGCGAAATCTGCCGCGAGACTGGCGATCTCCGCCAGGTCGTCCGGGTTGGGTTCGATGTTGACCGTCGCATCCGTGAATAAATATACGCGGTCCTCCACGATCATTAGATATACGCCTGCCGCCTTCATCACGCCTTTTCGAGTGTGATGGATCTGCAGCGCCGGCCTTATTACGTCCGGGTAATCATAGGTTAGGCCCGATATGAAAGCGTCGGCGTCGTTCATCTTGACCATCAACGGGCCAAAGACGTTCGGCTCTCGCACTTTCTTCACCACATCCACCATGGTCAGGCCTTTGCGGTTGCGGAGTTCGTAATAAGCAGCCTCATATTTACTTATGTTTTTGAAATCGTTCGGGTCAACGATCTCCGGCTTGTAATCAAGCGAGAGGAAATTGATTTGTTCTTCGATCACGCGCCGGCGACCGATCAGCACCGGGATGCCGATCTTTTCATCTTGGATCTGGTAGGCGGCCCGGATCACCTTTTGCTCCTCACCCTCCGCAAAAGCCAGGCGTTTCTTACCGCCGCTGGCCCGCGCCTTGTTCATGATGAAGTAACGGA
>CAZPCR010000596.1:0-1947 GCA_964585035.1 uncultured Anaerolineaceae bacterium | reverse complement strand
TTTATTTACGGCAATGCGCGAGCAATTCGACTCGAACTCGACCCCTACCTTGGGTGAGTTGCTAAGGGGCAGACAAAACCCATTCAAATGAGGTTCAACCCTCCCCATTAGAGACATGACAAATATGCGAGAAGTGCTATTAGATTTTGCTATATTCGTTCCGCGTAACGAAGAGGAACGAATATTCTTACCGCATATGAAAAGGGGACTGGCAGAAAAGCCAGAATGGATCAATTCATTCTTTTGAGGCATGAGATATATCCTTTGACGACTCACGTCGTCGAAGTTGGCGATGCTCGCTGGCTCCTGCGATTCGGATCGCATGCTTCGATGACTCATGTCATCGAAGTCGACGACCCGCAGGGTCCACAGGATACGCTTCGCTATGCTGGGAAACGCAATGCTCGCCTGTGGCTCGCTCGTCGGATGGGTGATGGCGGCTGGTCCCTCCGCTCCGCTACGGGATGCTACGCGAACACCGCCTCACCGCAATGCTCACTCGCCTAATTTTACAGAACATGTGTTCTATTGTCAAGCAACAAGAAGTCCATAGCGTCCATGGTGTCCACGGTGTATCGAGTTTGAGTATTTCATGCAGGTATCCGTTTTTGAGTTGTCTTTGGTCGTGCGTGAAGGGGCTCATATACTCCCAGCTTCCCGCCGCCGGGGAGTCTGATCTGTGTAAGCTTTCCCCAACTCAAGCGCTGCACAGGGCTGCATGAAACGTTGTTTTTTTTCATGGCCGCCATGAACACATGGATGTCTTTGCACATCAAATATATCTCTTGAACATTATTCTTCGAGGATGGATGAACCGCCAGCTCCGCCGGAGGCAGCCCGAAGATGAGCCAGCCCTCGCCAATATCCACATGTGCCAGACCTAGAATATCGCGCAAGAATGCGCGGTCCGCGTCGGGTTTCCTGCTATAGATGATCGAATGTGCGCCAATAATCAATTTATTTACGGCCATCTTACATTCCTTTCACCGTCAAGGAGAGTTTGAAATGTTCACTGGAGAAACAACGTTCAATTTTACGTTATCAGGGCCCTGGCAGGTGTGTAAGAGATGGGCCCACCTTCGGGGATTCGGTGTGATGCGTCCTGGAGTTTTCCAAACTCACAATAGCGTTCACAAATAAAAAATCGGATCCTACTTTATTTGAATAAAATAGGATCCGTTTTTTTGTTTTCAGTTACTTATCTTCGGGAAGAGCAGCAAAATCCTTCTGTGTTTTTAGATACCACCCCATTCCCTTTAGGGGATTTTTCCACCTGGCCTGCATCGCCTTCAAGGCACTTTGGTGGGTTTCATCACCCTTTGCGACCATTTCTTTTAAATGCTTATCCTGCATTTTTATAACATCATCGGCCGTTTTTCCCTTGAATGGGGCGTCACAGGGTCCACCCATTTGACGACAAGTCATTGTTTTCATAAGTCTCATCTCCTTTAATATGGTTTACGCTTAAGTTTGAATTCTTCCATGATGTCTGGTCTCTACTACTTCTGACAAGTCCTTAGCTCACCGCTTTCTTCACCAGGGACTTGATCTTGGCCTCTTCGGCGGGAGTTAATTCCTTCAACGCGAAAACGGTCGGCCACATGAGACCTTCATCGAGATTCGCTGTGTCGCTGAAGCCCAACGTGGCATACCTCGAGTTGAATTTTTCCGCGCATTGGAAGAAGCAGACAACCTTGTCATCTCTGGCATAGGCGGGCATGCCGTACCAGGTTTTCGGCATGAGGTCCGGCGCAGTGGCTGTGATGAGCTCATGAAGCCGCTTCGCCATGGAACGATCATGATCCTTCATCTGTGAGATCGCAGCCAGCACGGCTTTTTCACCTTCGTCCCTGTTTTTGCTCTGGCGCGCTTCGGCCTTCAACTCCTGGGCACGAGCCTTCATGGCGGCTTTTTCTGCGTCTGTAAATCCTTCACCAGACTTACTGG
>CAZPCR010000595.1:0-1954 GCA_964585035.1 uncultured Anaerolineaceae bacterium | reverse complement strand
TGTGTCGGTAACCAAAGGCGTATCGGTAATGGTTGGTGTTAGCGTGATAGTGGGAACCGAGGTGATCGAAGGCACTTGCGTTATCGTAGGCGTTGAAGAAGGCGTCGGGGAAGGCGGAAAATATTCGTAAGCGATGGGCAACCCATAAACAGGCAGGACAATCGCTATTATCAACAACAAGACCGCAATCCCTACAAGCCGCCACCCACCCGCCTCGCGCTGGCGCCGAAGGCGATAAAAGGTCATCTTGCGAGCCGATTGGATCGTTCGCAGACCGCTCCGCATGGCGATCACCACAAAGATCGCGAGAAGCACTACGACAGCGATCACACCGGACTGAATATCCATAAGCGGCATTATACTGCTTATGGGATGGATCGCTATTCATATCCATATTTGGTGGGGTAAAATAGTCAATATGGATAACCTTGTTTTCTTGAAATTAGGGGGGTCCCTAATCACAGACAAGATGCAACCTTATACTCCCCGTCTTGACAAATTAGCACAGGTCGCGAAAGAGATTAAATCAGCTTGTTCCACAAACTCGGGGCTAAACCTGGTAATAGGACATGGCTCTGGCTCGTTTGGGCATTATGCCGTCAGGGACCAATCGAGTCTGCTAAACCTCCCCCCTTTTCCACCGAAGAGGCAGCACGAAAACAATAAGACATACTGGAAAGGTTTTTCAGAAGTCTTGTTTCGCGCCTCACAACTTAATCACTTTGTGATGGAGGCGCTGAATAAAGCAGGCATACCTGCGATCGCGTTTGCGCCTTCTGCCATGATTGCCGCGCAAGATGGAACTATTAAGAATTGGGATTTGAGCGCGATGCGCTCCGCGCTCAACACGGGCCTCATCCCTGTCATATACGGAGACATCGTTTTTGACGAAGGAAGCGGCGGTGTCGTCTTATCAACCGAGAAATTATTATTCTACCTAGCACAGATCCTTCCAATAAAGCGTATTCTCCTGGCGGGTCTCGAGGAGGCAGTTTGGGCTGATTTTCCCACACGCCTCCAAATTGTCAAAAAAATCACGCCTGCCTCGTTCAACTCGGTAGCAGACGGAATTGGCGCTTCACACGGAATGGATGTAACTGGGGGCATGCGTTCCAAAGTCGAGGAAATGTTGGGGCTGGTCAAAATAATTCCCGATTTGAGTGTACAAATCTTATCCGGCGAAGAGGCCGGAAATGTAGAAAAAGCCTTGCGTGGTGAAGAGTTAGGCACATTAATTGCAGCTGACAATAGGTGATTTACCAATATTACATCTCATCTCCCATTGCCCAACCTTGAAACAAGAACATCGCGGGACGTTTTGGATTAGGTGAGTGATTAATTTGTCTAAAATACGGAAGAATGTCTATTGTAATAAACTGTAAATTTCCGATAATTGATATAACCGACTTCAGGTATTTAAATTTGTACAGTCATCGTTGAATCCGAACAAAGGAGCAGATATGGCAACCAAAACTAAATCAAAATTCTCAAAGCTTCTGAAAGAAAAAAAAGTCGCGCCCAGATCAAAAGCCAAAGTAACGACAAAAAATGCTGTTGTAACGAAAGCTGCTTCCCGGTTCGTCCCCACCAAACTCAAATTGCGTCGACCCGTTCCATCAGACATCGACATCGCGCAGGAGGCCAAACTCAAGCCTATATTACAGGTGGCCGAGGAACTCGGCATCCGCCCGGATGAATTGGAACTGTACGGCCCTTATAAGGCCAAGGTCAAGCTTGAAATTCTTGAACGCTTGAAGAACCGTAAGAACGGCATGTACATTGATGTCACAGCCATCACACCAACCCCACTGGGAGAAGGAAAGACCACAACCACAGTGGGTCTCTCACAAGCACTTGGCGTCCATTTGGGGAAGAAAGTCATTACGGCTATCCGACAGCCATCGCAGGGTCCGACCTTCGGTATCAAGGGCGGTGCGGCGGGTGGTGGTTACTC
>CAZPCR010000594.1:0-1955 GCA_964585035.1 uncultured Anaerolineaceae bacterium | reverse complement strand
GGCTTGATCGCATCCTGGTACTCACCGTTCGCTACCAGGGCGCTCCCCAGGTAAAAAAAGGAAGGCAGCAGGGTCAGGTCGGTTTTGTTGGCTTCCTGCGCGGCTGCCAGCGCCTTGGTGTTATCGCCCTGCAGTAAATAAGCGTGGGCGAACGCCACCTGCACCAGCGCCGAATCCGGCATTAACTCGTCGGCCTTTGCAAGGTCGGGCAGGGCTGCATTGAAATCTTTACGCACCAGGTTGAAATTGGCCCGGTCGAGATAGACCTCGCCATAATTGGGGTCGTATTGCAGGGCTAGGTCATACAACTGTGTGGTGTCCGCGCCCGGGTCGATGCAGATGCGCGCCCGCGCCAGACCCAGGTACCCCGGGGCAAATTGAGAGTCTATTTTCAGCGAGTTATTGTAATAGGTCAGCGCCGTGCGGCAGTCGCCTTTAAAGCGATAGGCCTCGCCGATATAGTAAGGGACGTCGGGGGCATTGGGTTCCGTCGTGGAGATCTGGTTCATGCTGTTGATGTACGTGTCCCAATCGCCCTTTTGAAAAGCCGCCTGTGCGCCGTAATAAATATCCTGTGAGACCGGTGCGCGCGGTGTATTAACGTAAAGCGGCGTGGCCGTGTAATTGACGCCGAACAGCACCGCCAGTGGGGTGGGTCCGCTCTGCGTGACAATGGCCGCCCCGGTTGCATTGACGAATGTGGGTGTGAGTGTGAAGGTCGGAGAAGGGCCGGCAGTGTGGAAACCGCCCGGGCTGAACCTTGCATTATGTGTGCCGTAAAAACCGTATACGGCTAATCCGCAGACCAGCACTCCTGCAACGATGACTCCTGCCAGCCGCATGGCCGGGTTGGACATGGCCGCCCGGAACCCGCTTTCCTTGGGCCTCTCGTTCGCCAGCAGCAGCTTTTCCTCCCAGGCCCGCGGCCGGTTGAGTGGGAACGGCTTGACGTTCTCATCAGCAGGCAGCGCCCCGTGCAGGATCAATCCGCGTTTGGCGGTCTCATTTTCGGGGTCGAGTTTGAGTGCCGTTTCGAGGCAATAGATCCGTTCTTTGGGAGTTCCCACCGCCGCGCTCATCCACACCCAATAAGTGGCGTTATTCTGGTCTGCCTTGAGCAGGCGCGTAAGGATGTCTTTCGCGCGGGCATGGTCGCCCTGTTTCAGGGCGTCCACCGCATCCTCGAACATGGTATCTATTTCATCAGCCACGGTTTGATTGTATTACAAGGCGCGAATAATTCACAATACAGAATCGTAATGGTATGCAATTTGCCAATGTGCCCCTTCATTATTCGTGGAACTCTTCCACCTGATAGATCTCCACCTGGAGGGGCTTCCGCCGCCAGGTATCCGTCGCAGCCCCCATCTTGGCACACAGGTTATCCAGGAAATCTGCCTTCTCCGGTATTTTCTCCCATACCTGCGGCAGGAACGTCGCCCGGCGCAGGCCATCACGCAAAGTCACGCCGTCCACCTTCGGATGCAGCTTGGTAAGCAGGTCCTCCGCGCCCGAATACGCAAGTTTTTTCGGCAGCGTCAGGCGTGAGATTTCGATCTCGATCTTATCCAGCTCTTTAGGCGCCACCGGCGGAAAGCGCGGGTCATCCAATGCGGCCGCCACGGCATGCTCCTGCACATCCACTACCAGCGGCTGGTAAGGCTCCAATGCACCGATGCAGCCGCGCAGGTCTCCGTGGATCGTGAGCGTTATAAAGGAAGCGCCCACTTCTCGCAGTCGCTCCGGCATGTCGTCCAGCTTCAGCGCAGTCTGCTTCTCGCCGCGTACGCCGAGCTCCAAAGCGGAGCGCGCCACTCCCAGTAGTAGTTTTTTTTCTTCCGGGGTCAATGGGTTATCCATGTTACCCTCCGTCGCATTTTCTATAAAAGGCGTCATGCGCCCGCTCTCGAATAACGAGTATCGAATTTCTAATTGTCTACTCTTGCAGTTTTCTG
>CAZPCR010000593.1:0-1959 GCA_964585035.1 uncultured Anaerolineaceae bacterium | reverse complement strand
GCTTACCGACGAAACCCTGGCTGATTGCAAGGCAGCAGATGCGGTCCTCCTGGGCGCCGTCGGCGGCCCGAAATGGGACGATCCCTCCGCCAAAGATCGCCCGGAGCGCGGGCTGCTGGCACTTCGTAAAGGCCTGGGCGTCTTCGCAAATCTTCGACCGGTTAAGGTTCACCCTGCCTTGATCGAGTCGTCACCGCTCAAACCCGAGAAATTAAAGGGTGTGGACATCCTGGTCGTACGTGAGCTGACCGGCGGCTTGTATTTTGGCCAGCCAAAACTGCGCGAGATGAAAGATGGCCACGAGCACGCAGTCGATACGCTGGAATATTATGATTACGAGATCTGCCGTGTGTTGAAGCTGGCCTTCACATTGGCAAAGGGCCGCAGGAAAAAGGTGACATCCGTCGATAAAGCCAATATTCTGGAATCTTCACGGATGTGGCGGCAGATTGCAACACAGGTTGGAAAAGACAATCCGGATGTGGAGCTCGAACATGTATTGGTGGACACGGCTTCTATGAGATTGATCACAGGCCCGGCCTGGATGGACGTGGTCGTCACCGAGAACATGTTCGGCGACATCCTCACGGATGAGGCTTCGGTCCTGGCGGGTTCCATGGGTATGCTGCCATCCGCCAGTCTGGGGGAAGCGCATACCGGGTTGTATGAGCCAATTCACGGGTCGGCCCCCGATATTGCGGGACGCGGTATCGCGAACCCGATCGGTACCATCCTCTCGTCGGCCCTGTTGCTGCGGTATTCCTTGAAGTTGGAAGCCGAAGCAGCCTGTATCGAAAAAGCAGTTGACGCAACGATTACGTCGGGCGCGCGCACAGCCGACCTCGGCGGAAAGTTAACCACCCGTCAAATGGCGGATGAAATCATCACTAGGATTTAAAGGAGAGAAGATTATGGCTATGGAATCGAAATCCATCTGGATGAACGGCGAAATGGTGCCGTTCGAAAAAGCAACGCTGCACTTCCTTACGCCCGCGTTGCATTACGGCGCGGCTGTGTTCGAAGGCATCCGCGCTTATAACACCGATAAAGGCACGGCCGTCTTTCGCCTGGCCGAACATGCCGAGCGCCTATTGGATTCGGCGCGCGTGCTCGGTTTCCGCGATTTGCCGTGGAGTGCGGAACAGGTCGGTGAAGCGATCAAGGAGACCGTTAAAGTCAACGGCTTCAAGGAATGTTACATCCGCCCGGTTATTTATTTGGACGGAGGCGGCTGGAATCTGAGTATAGATTTCGGCAAGCCGAGCCTGGCGATTGCCGTATGGGAATGGGATAATTACCTGGGCGAGGAAGCGCTTGATAAGGGTATCCGCGCCAATATCTCGTCCTTCACGCGTCACCATGTGAATGTGACGATGACGAAGGCCAAGATCACCGGCAACTACGCAAACAGCATTCTCGCCAAGACCGAATCGATGCGCTTGGGATTTGAGGAAGCCATCCTGCTGGACCCGCAGGGATTCGTGTCGGAATGCACCGGCGAAAATCTCTTCCTGGTGCGCGGCGGCAAGGTCATCACCCCCTCCACAGCCCCCGTGTTGGAAGGCATCACCCGTCATTCGATCTTCACGATTGCCACGGACCTCGGCTACGATGTTCTTGAGCAGCCTGTATCTCGCGACCAGCTTTACATCGCCGACGAAGTCTTCATCTGCGGCACGGCCGCCGAGTGTATCGGCCTGAGCGAGATCGATTTCCGCAAGATCGGTGAAGGCAAGACAGGTCCCATTACGCGCGCCATCCAGAACGTATTTCACGATGCGATCCGTGGAAAATTGGCGCAGTATGATAACTGGCTGAGTTATGTGGAGCAGCCTGCGATGGCAAAACAACAGGTTTCTGTCAAGGCCTCTTGACATGGCAAGGATGGGATGAATCCCCATATTTACTCACATCCTCGGCATGAAGTACCCGAAAAAACGATATGTGCAGGGCGTACGC
>CAZPCR010000592.1:0-1966 GCA_964585035.1 uncultured Anaerolineaceae bacterium | reverse complement strand
TCGCTGGTTGCAATCCCCAGCACATCCAGAAGTTCGTTGGTCAACGTCGCTTTTAGTACGGCGTCCCTACGGCTCCATGTGCGGGATTTGATCTCTACAAAACGACCCAGGGCAGGGTCGATCATCTCATCCACGTTCACAAAGAACTCCGTGTCTTTAAATTTGATCAACCACCGTTCGCGGTCTTTTGTGATCGTGACCTCTTCGCGCGGCTTGAAGTATTCGCGATAGAAACGCAGGCCCTGTGAAGCCGGTGCAAAAAAACGACTGCGCGAGAGCAGGACGTCATGCTCAAATTTATCCTCCCTCTTTTGACCAAGCAGCGTCAGGCGGGAGCGTGTGATGGTGACATTCCCATTTTGATCGAGAAAATCATCCTCCCGATAACGGAGACGTCCCTGGGCGATATCATCAAAAGCAAAATAACTGTCATGCTGGCGGTAATGGCGGTATCGAATAATTTCGATCCCGGGCCGGTTGAGAGCCTGGATGATCGCTTTGTCGTCCACTACCTTAACCTTGACTTGCACTTCGAAAGACTCTTGTTCCATCGAGCCGCCCAATGCGATCAGTTTCGACAACACCGATTGTTCGCGTTCCACCAGGAAGGAATCGATCTTCTTTGCAATTTCCGCGGCTTGTGCAAGAAGTTCTTCTTCATTCAGCGTGAGCAGCTCATGGTCGCGCATCAGCCATTTACCGTTGACCATTACATCGCTCACATCCCTTGATTTCCCTGCATAAACGATCTGGGAATACGCGTTATCTGCCGATCGTTTGAATGACGGCGAGTTGTGGAGCGGGGTAACATCAACGAGTATTAAGTCGGCCCGGCGGCATGCAGTCAGGGAACCTGTGAGTTGTCCCATATGAAGCGCCTGAGCGCCCATGCGGGTTGCCATCGTCAGGGCAGTGGAGGCGGGAAGCGAAGTTGGGTCATTCGTAACTCCTTTGGCGACGAAGGCAGCCAGGCGGACTTCTTCGAACATATCGAGATCGTTATTCGAGGCCGGACCATCGGTCCCGATCCCAACATTGAGACCGATTTCGAGCATCTTCACTACAGGTGCGAAACCCGAAGCGAGCTTTAAATTCGACGAAGGGTTATGTGCCACCCCCGCACCGGCATGCAGCATGGTGCGCATCTCGCCGGTATCGATATGCACACAATGAGCCGCGATGACCTTCGCTTCGAATAAGCCCTGTTTTTTTACATAGGGCACAACCGGCATGCCCTGTTCATTCCGCATGTTTTCCACTTCCAGGGCGGTTTCCGCGATGTGGATGTGCAGAGGCACGTCGAACTCTTTGGCCAGCTCCGCGGCGGCATGCAGAATTTCGGTCGTACAGGTATAGGGCGCATGCGGTGCAATGGCTGGAACGATCAGGGGATGATCCTTCCAGCGTTTGATATAGTCGCGCGCCATCTCCATTGAATCCTCGTACGAGGGGGCGTCGGGCGTAGGAAATTTCAAAATGCTCTGCCCGCACACGGCACGCATGCCCGCGGCGGCAGTGGCTTTGGCAACATCTTCTTCAAAATAATACATGTCGTTGAAGGTGGTCACACCGCTTCTAATGAGTTCCGCACAGCCGATGGAAGTGCCGAGTCGGACGAATTCGGGAGAGACGAACTCGCGCTCGACGGGCATCATATACCCCATCAGCCAGACATCCAGACGCAAGTCGTCTGCCAGGCCGCGCAAAAGGGTCATAGGGACGTGTGTATGTGCGTTAACCAGGCCTGGCATAAGCACCTTGCCACCGCAATCCAGCGTTTCATGGCCTTTGTATTCTTTTTTAATCTCCGCTTCGAACCCTACTGCGACGATGCTGTCACCCATCACTGCCACGGCACCCGGGTTATATTGATTTAATTTTTCATCCATTGTTAGAACATGAGCGTTGGTCAGAAGGATGTCCGCAAATTTCGTCATTCTTTCTCCTGGGCAAGGTAATAAAAAAT
>CAZPCR010000591.1:0-1969 GCA_964585035.1 uncultured Anaerolineaceae bacterium | reverse complement strand
TCAGGTTGACGTGAGTTGCGCCTTGATAAACAGTTATAAAGGTCAAAAATGGGACACGATACACTGTTAGTACAGATTTTTGTAATAAATAATATGCTTCTACTGAGGAAAGAAATTATGCCAGCTGTCCTGCATTTCAATAAAAAAGTATTACTGCTGTGTATCCTTAATTTGACGGTCCTCACATCTTGCGTACCACAACCGAAACATTTCGGAGTAATCCTTCTTTCAAAGAACAATGTGGATAGCGCCTTTGACCTTTTTCGAATTCCGGACAATACTCAAAATAAAGTTGAACAATTGACTTTTACACCAACGGTTGGGGAATATTATTTATTCGCGTCAAAAAACGGCGACAGGATCATTTTTCAAGCCGTGTTTAATGGAATGACGTTTGGTTCTCCTGACTTAAAACTCGAAGAATCTCACCATATATATATTTTAGACATCGCCAGTAAGAAATTAAACGATATAACCAGAATCTTTACTGTGCCGCCAATCACATCGCCTATGCAAGTCGCTGATTGGTCACCGGATGGAAAGCAATTCGCGGTGATTACTTATAAGGGAGGTCTCGAGTTGATGGATTTCGACGGGACGAATAAGAGAAGTATTCCCATTCCGCCGCTTGGCGAAGCAAAGCCGGTCATACAGGATGCTAAGTGGTCACCTGATGGTAAAAAATTAGCAGTGACGGAAAGCGACCTTGCCCAACAAGCAAGTCTGGAATTTTCCGGTGACGCCCTGCTGGTGTACAACCTCGAAAGTGGAAAATCAATTCAGCTTGCAAGCAATCTGGAAAACTGTGGACAACCGGTATGGTCGCCTGACAGCCAACAACTCGTGGCAGATTGCTCTTTTAACAATGATGTATTAGGAGGACCAACGATCCTCCGTGTTTTCGATACAGAAAACCCTGGTCAACCTTATGAGCATCTAGTTATTTATCCCTGTCGTGATCCATCCTGGTCTCCTGATGGGAAACAAATCGCCTTTAATTGTAGGAAAAATCAAGTTGACTTTAACCTAACCATACCCTGTTATCATAACTGCGCAAGTCCATGGGGTGTCTTTATCACCGATTCTGATGGCAATGGAATTCGTGAATTAAAACCAAAAAACTTAGAAAGCTCTGTTTCCATAGTAAATCCTATTTGGTCGCCAGATGGAACACAAATCGTCTATATTGCGTTAACCGATGACGAGCATTCAAAGATATATTCAGTATATCCAGACGGTTCAAACAATCGCCCTTTGACAAATCAAGAGGCTTTTTATAACATAGTGTCAGTTAACCCTATGCCATAAGCTATTCCTGTACACCGCCTGATCAAATAGCCAACTGACCGATTCGTGGGCATACGATCTTATCGATGGCACGAACACACCGCGCCAATTGGCGGATACACGGCTGGGACCGTGACCCTGCCGGGTGGAACCGGTGAGACCACCACGACCATCGATTACACCTATGATCCCTTATATCGCCTGACCACGGCAGACTACTCAACGGGAGATGCCTATCGCTATGCGTACGATGCGGTAGGGAACCGGCTGCAGCAGCAGACATCGGTCAACGGGCAGCAATCGACAACTGCTTACCAATATGACATTGCCAACCGTCTGACCAATGTGGGTGGCGTGGACTACACCTGGGATGCAAATGGGAATTTGCTCAACGATGGAGCAAGCACTTACACGTATGATCCCGCCAACCGGATGAGCTCGGTCACCCAGGGAAATAACAGCTATACCTATAATTATAACGGGCAGGGTGATCGCCTGCAGCAAACGGTCAATGGGCAGAGGACGGATTACACACTTGATCTCAATACCGGTTTGACACAGGTGCTGGATGATGGCACAAACATGTACACCTATGGCCTGGATCGCATCTCGCAGCAGCACGGCTCAACGGCTGAGTATTTCCTGGGCGATGCATTAGGCTCGGTACGGCAGCTCACCGATG
>CAZPCR010000590.1:0-1973 GCA_964585035.1 uncultured Anaerolineaceae bacterium | reverse complement strand
GTTCGGGAGTGAATGGAAATTCATTGATCCATACGCCCGTTGCGTCATGAATAGCTGCGGCAACAGCGGGCACATAAGGCAGAAATGGGATTTCGCCAAGACCTCGCGCACCCCAGGGCCCATTAGGATCAGGAACCTCCACGATCACGGATTCAACTTTTTCAGGTATGTCTAAAATGGTGGGAAGCAAATATGTGCTTAACTGGTCGGTCAGCAGATATCCATCCCTGGCTTTAAAATCCTCCGTGATGGCATACCCTTGAGCCTGGACTACAGCACCCTCAATCTGGCCGACCACAAGCCCTGGATTTATGGCTTTACCAACATCATCTGCGACGACAACACGTGTTACACGCACGTGACCCGTTTCGGTATCTACATCAACCTCAACGGCCTCGGCAGAATACGCATACGAAAAATTTGGAGTCGAATAGCCAGTTTCCTCGTCGAAATGAGTTGTCAGAGGCGCCAGGTATGTATATTCTGCGATGGCAGGTCGTTCCTCACTCATCCATTTTTGCAGAGCTGCTTCCGCTGCGCCTTTAATGGCGTTGCCGGCCATAAATGTCATTCGAGATGCTGAAGAAGAGCCCGAATTACCCTGGTCTCCTGAGTCAGAGGAAATTACCCTTACTTTTTCAGCGGCGATCCCTATCACCTCCGCAGCCATTTGTGCCATAACGGTATGTGTGCCTTGACCTACTTCGGCACCAGCTTGATGGACAATCACATTTTCGATATTGCCATTGCCATGGATTTCCACTTTAGCCCATGAATTTTCCTGATATCCAAACGAGAAGCCTACGTTCTTAAAACCGGCAGCAAAGCCGCGACCATGTACTAAAGAATTGCCGATTGATTTGGGTGAAGGCTTCGTCTCCATTCCTTTTGACTTTTGATCCCAGCCAAATTTTTTCGCTGCGGCTTGAATGACTTGTGGAACACTCACAGGTCCGGGAGCTGGCGTGCCAACCCCCAATGTTAAATTATCCATAAGCGCGTTCTTCAAACGAAATAATACAGGATCCATTCCCAGTTTTTCGGCCAGTTTATTTACCTGGCCTTCGGCCATGAATAGGGCTTGCGGAGCGCCAAATCCACGGAAGGCTGCGCCTGGAATATTATTTGTATAAACTCCGTAAACATCGGTTTTGACATTTGGAATAAAGTATGGGCCGGTAGAAGTAATTGCTGAATTCCCCAATACTTTATTGGAGGTATACATGTAGGCGCCGCCGTCGCCAATCAACTTGTTTTCGGCTGCAACCAATTTTCCGTCTTTTGTAGCGCCCCACTTGGCATGCATGGTAATGGCGTGTCTTTTGCCATGTCCGATCATTGACTCGCGGCGACTCCAGATTATCTTTACCGGCCGCTCTAATTTCCATGTAGCTAATGCCAGGACGATTTGCACCGAGAGATCCTCGCGACCGCCAAAAGCTCCGCCAATAGCCGGATAAATAACTCGCACCTTTTCAACCGATAATCCGAGGGCATGAGCGATCGATTCCTGATCAGCATGAGTCCATTGGCCAGCACAGACAATAGTTATTCGGCCTTTTTCATCAATATATGAAAGGCCTGCCTCAGGCTGGAGATAAGCATGCTCTTGAACGGGTGCGCGATAATCCCCTTCAACGATGACATCAGCTGTTTTAAAGGCGGATTCAACATCTCCTTTACGAATCTTGTAATGTACGCAAATATTTGTGTCCCCGAGATCTGGATGAAGAATATAGGCACCTGGTTTCATTGCTACTACAGGATCGCTGAGCACGGGCAAATCTTCGTATTCCACCTTAATCAATCTGACTGCAGATTGAGCCTCGGCTTCGCTTTCTGCAACGACGACTGCTACCTGGTCGCCTATGAAACGCACGATGTCGGTATAAGGTTTGGATGAGCCAGGCCCGCACAATATCGGTTGATCAGGAATTTGCAAACCATATTCATTAAACGGTAGATCTCGTGCA
>CAZPCR010000589.1:0-1976 GCA_964585035.1 uncultured Anaerolineaceae bacterium | reverse complement strand
TTTATAAAATGCTCAAGGCCATGCCGAAAGAGACGCATCCCATGACGTTGATCTCCCAGGCGGTGTTGGCTTTGCAGAATGAATCTGTGTTTACAAAGAAATATCATGAGGGTATGAAGAAGGATGTCTATTGGGAGGCGGCACTCGAAGACAGTCTTGCGTTGACTGCAAAACTGCCGGTCGTCGCGGCTTTCATTTATAGAATGAAATTCTTTGACCAGACCAAAAAGCCGAAATACAACCCGAAGTGGGACTACGGGACAAACTTTTCCAAAATGATGGGAGTGGCCGACAAAAAAGGATACGCTGAACTGTCGCGCCTGTATTTCATCCTGCACAGCGACCATGAATCCGGCAATGTCTCGGCGCATGCAATGCACCTGGTCGGTTCCGCCCTTTCGGACCCTTATTATTCCTTCGCGGCATCCCTGTGCGGTTTAGCCGGCCCGCTACATGGACTTGCCAGCCAGGAGTACCTCAAGTGGGTGATCGATGTAAAGAATCAGTTCGGCGGAGTGCCGACGCGCGAGCAACTCTATAAGTTCACCTGGGATACGCTCAACAGCGGCAAGGTCATTCCCGGTTACGGACATGCCGTGCTGCGAGTCCCCGATCCGCGCTTTACGGCCCAGATGGATTTTGCCAAGAAGCGTTTCCCGGACGATGAGCTCCTCTGTCTCGCCGATCTTGTTTTTGAGGTCGCCCCTCAGGTTTTGAGAGAACAGGGAAAAGCCAAGAACCCAGCACCCAATGTGGATGCCATCAGCGGAGTCTTGCAGTATTATTATGGCGTGCGTGAATCTGACTTCTATACGGTGATGTTCGGAGTAGGTCGTGCTCTCGGCGTGACGGCCAATTACGTATGGGCCCGTGCTCTCGGTTTGCCGATAGAACGTCCCAAGTCTGTCACCACCGTGATGCTGGAAGAAGTTGTAAAGAAACCCCTCCAACCTGCTTGACCGCACCTGGAATAAAAAAGCGACGTCCATGGACGTCGCTTTTTTATTCCAGGTGCGGTCAAGCAGGTTGGAGGGGTTTCTTTACAACTTCTTCCAGCATCACGGTGGTGACAGACTTGGGACGTTCTATCGGCAAACCGAGAGCACGGGCCCATACGTAATTGGCCGTCACGCCGAGAGCACGACCTACTCCGAACATCACCGTATAGAAGTCAGATTCACGCACGCCATAATAATACTGCAAGACTCCGCTGATGGCATCCACATTGGGTGCTGGGTTCTTGGCTTTTCCCTGTTCTCTCAAAACCTGAGGGGCGACCTCAAAAACAAGATCGGCGAGACAGAGGAGCTCATCGTCCGGGAAACGCTTCTTGGCAAAATCCATCTGGGCCGTAAAGCGCGGATCGGGGACTCGCAGCACGGCATGTCCGTAACCGGGAATGACCTTGCCGCTGTTGAGCGTATCCCAGGTGAACTTATAGAGTTGCTCGCGCGTCGGCACTCCGCCGAACTGATTCTTTACATCGATCACCCACTTGAGGTACTCCTGGCTGGCAAGTCCATGTAGCGGGCCGGCTAAACCGCACAGGGATGCCGCGAAGGAATAATAAGGGTCCGAAAGGGCGGAACCGACCAGGTGCATTGCATGCGCCGAGACATTGCCGGATTCATGGTCGCTGTGCAGGATGAAATACAGGCGCGACAGTTCAGCGTATCCTTTTTTGTCGGCCACTCCCATCATTTTGGAAAAGTTTGTCCCGTAGTCCCACTTCGGGTTGTATTTCGGCTTTTTGGTCTGGTCAAAGAATTTCATTCTATAAATGAAAGCCGCGACGACCGGCAGTTTTGCAGTCAACGCAAGACTGTCTTCGAGTGCCGCCTCCCAATAGACATCCTTCTTCATACCCTCATGATATTTCTTTGTAAACACAGATTCATTCTGCAAAGCCAACACCGCCTGGGAGATCAACGTCATGGGATGCGTCTCTTTCGGCATGGCCTTGAGCATTTTATAAA
>CAZPCR010000588.1:0-1979 GCA_964585035.1 uncultured Anaerolineaceae bacterium | reverse complement strand
CTCTCTTTTATGAAACAGTGAATTTTACTGCTTCTTGCATAAATCTCTACTGCTCCGCATGCCGCTTCGCAGTACCTTGTACTGAAATACCCAGTATGATATAAACTTTTTTTGATCATTTATAGGGTAAAAAACAAGAAATTAGTTTAGATACCGACAGAACACGGTACCTTGTCCCAAAGAACAAGAACGGGATTATATAATTATGCAGTACTCTGTAGACGCAGATCTTGTTGAGGTCCTTACGCGTTTTTTCGTATGGCAGTAAGCATTGCTTATCCGAACCTTCCGTTGAAAAATTATAAATCATTCAACCACCATGGGCGGGGAATATCCTATTGATCTTGTGCCCGGAGATCTTTTCCCAACTTTCATGTGTGATCGTATCATCATCAGAGACCAGGAAACGAGGCGGCAGATCACCTGTGAAGGCAGCCCCTTCATCCAAAATAAGTGTAATGCTGTCCTCACTATGGCCCGGTGTGGCGATGATCTCTCCAGCGACCCCCAAAGAAGCAAGAAATTTTCTGCTATCTTTAAATTTCAAATTGTAGTTATCGTTTTCGCGGATCTCTTTGTAAGAAACTTTTTTTGTTTTAATAAGACTTTTTAAGGGCGAAATAAACCCGACTTGGGTTTCCATGAGGATAAGTTTCGCGCCCAGGTCCTTGAAGTCCTGGACGAGACCGGCATGATCAGGGTGGAAGTGGGTGACCAGTATATATTTGATCTCTTTCGGAACGATCCCTTTGCGTTTTAATGCCGCAGTAAATTGAGAGAGTGTGCCGGGCCAGCCACAGTCGATCAATAACTTACCGCCTATTATATCGATGACATAATAGTTGGTCGAATGATAGCTAACGGTAACAATATTCATTATGGTTGGATGGGATCGTACGAGATTGCCCCGCTGCGCAGCCTTTGTTATTGCACCTTGTAAAGGCTAAGTGCCAGATTACCACGTCGCAATGACAATCGGAGCAAAGACAACCGAATGGGAATCACGAGTATTTGATGAAATAAAATTTTTCTTCGAAACGCGGGTTTTGATCTGTCGAATCATCAGTGTGACGGGAATTCATACGTTCTTTGAGTTTTTCAACGTCGCTTACCTGGCTTTTGTGTTTCAGGATCGCTTCGATCTTGGTGGGCCAGGTGTCGGTGACATCGATCACAACGTTAGGAGTGTTGGACGAGGAACACCAGACTTCATGCGGCATATGGGGTTGATAACCCTCGGTTAGCAATTCAGGAAAATAAGCGGCATTGCCAGCGGCAGGGAAGACGGCATCCAAAACTACTTGACCGGCTGCGCGATGGTCGGGGTGGTTGATACCATAGGGAGCGAAAAGCAACTGCGGGTCGCAGGTGAGAAGGACGTCAGGCTTCAGCTTACGGATAATCCGCACCACTTCACGGCGTAAGGCAAGATCGGGGACCAGGTAGCCGTCCGGACGATCAAGAAAGTTAACTGCCTGCGCGCCGATGGTCTTTGCTGCGGCAGCCTGTTCTTCATGCCTGATCGCACACAGGTCATCTGTATTAATATCTTCGGGTTTGGTCAGGTCGTTATAACCCTTGTCACCACAAGTCAAGAGGTAATAAGTGATCTTGTGTCCGGCGCGCGCCCAACGAGCAAGGGTGGCACCGCAAAAGAATTCGGGGTCGTCGGGATGGGCCAGAACGACAAGTATATTCTGGGAGGTCGGCCATGTGCCGGGGGGGAGAGTGTCAGGAGTCATAAGTGAAGGTTTTCAAATAGGAGTCCGAAGTGCGATGTGCGGATTGCGATGTGCGAGGAGCAAAGATTGAGATACAAAATAATTGGTAATGCCGGGTTTCCGGTGAATGAAAGCGTGAGACGAAGAGCAACGGATCAGGATTCGGTGCTGCCGCCGGGTTTACGAGCTTTACCGCAGGTACATCCGCCGCCTTCATGGCGATCGCATGGTTCGGAAGACTTACGACGGAGCGCTTCG
>CAZPCR010000587.1:0-1986 GCA_964585035.1 uncultured Anaerolineaceae bacterium | reverse complement strand
CGGCCGTCAGGCAGGAGACCCCGCCGGAAGTGCGCGAATTGTAAATCACTTCGGGGTTGCCGCCGGTCACATCCAGCACACGCTTTACCAGGTCTCCCACACTTGTCCCCACCCCGGAACCGATGTTTATGACAAGCCCATCGATATCAGGTGCCGTTGAAGCAGCCACCATGGCGGTGACCACATCATCCACATAAACGTAATCGCGCACCTGGTTGCCGTCACCGTGAACAACCAATGTCCCCCCGCGCTGCGCTTGCTGCAAAAAATAAGGCAACACAGGCGGATGAGAAGCCGGCAGGTGCTGGCCGGGTCCGTAGGCATTGAAGATGCGCAGGCTTACAGTCTCGATGCCCCATAATCCCCCGATCGTGCGTACGTAAAACTCGGCGGCCAGCTTCGACACGGCATAGGGAGACTGCGGGTTGGGATTATCGGTCTCATGCAGGGGCATATCCCCCAGATCGCCGTAGATCGCTCCCGAAGAGGCCAGAACTACGCGCCGCACACCGACATCGCGCATGGCTTCCATCAATGCAACCGTACCGCCTACGTTGACCGTGTTGTAATCGCGCGGATATAAAACCGATTCCGGCACCGAGACGCGCGCGGCCAGGTGATATACAACGTCCACTTCCTGCAGGAGGGTCCATAGTTTGGGGCGGTCGCTCACATCGCCGCGCGTGAAATGGACGTCAGGCGAAAGTGCCTGCGGATCACCGGCGGATAGATCGTCGAGCCCGCGGACTTGATGTCCCTCGCGGGCGAGGTAGTTGGCGAGGGACGAGCCTAGAAAGCCCGCCGCGCCTGTAATTAGAAAGTTCATGGGAGAGGCATTATAAGCCACATCCTCTTACGGAATAGAACAGGAAAGTAGCTTGTAAACCGACAGTTGTGATATTTGGCATCCACCTACGCGATAATATCTCCCATTCGGGCGTAAAAATAGTTCTTGGCTATCTCGGTAACCATGACGTACAGGGCTGTCAGTCCGATCACGGCCAGCATGAGCGAGGCAGGCAGGGGGATGAAACCGAACAGCGAATTGAACGGCAAATATGGGATTACGAGTGTAATGACGATAAAAATCAAGGTGCTCACCAACAGTAGCTTCCCCGGACGGCTGCGGAAGAACAAATGCCGCGTTCGCACCACTAACGCGATCACCAGTTCGGTAAGCAACGACTCGATGAACCAACCGGTGCGGAATTCGACTGGCGATGCGTGGAACAGCAGCAAGAGCACTCCGAAAGTGAGGAAGTCGAAGACCGAGCTAACCACACCAAAAAGGATCATATAATCGCGGATGAAATTATTATTCCAGCGAACCGGTTTCTCCACCCATTCCGGGTCCACATTATCGCCGGCTATGGTCGTAAGGGGAATATCGGAAAGGAAGTTTTCAAGCAAGACCTGAGATGCCAGCATAGGCAGGAAGGACAGGAGCAATGAAGCCCCGGCCATACTGAACATATTGCCAAAGTTGGCGCTGATGGTCGTAAGTATGTATTTGAGGGTATTTGCAAACGTCTTGCGGCCCTCGTCGATGCCATCTTTGAGAATTCCGAGATCTTGTTTAAGCAAAACAAAGTCAGCGGCTTCCTTGGCAACGTCCACGGCTGTATCCACCGAAATACCAACGTCTGCGGCATACAGGGCAGAGGCGTCGTTGATCCCATCGCCCATATAGCCAACCACATGCTTTGTTTTCTGCAGGGCGTGGATGATGCGCTCTTTCTGGTTGGGGTCTACTTCAGCAAAAAGTGTGGTTTGTTCGGCCGAGTGCCAGAGAGCCTCGTCGCGCATGTCGTTCAATTGACTGCCGGTCAAAACGCCTGAAAGAGTCAGGCCCACCGTCTCCGCGACATGCCTGGCAACCTTTTGGTTATCACCGGTGATGATCTTGAGCTGTACGCCGCGTTTCGCCAGGTCGGCGATGACTTGCTGGACACCGGGTTTCGGGGGATCGAAAAAGAGCAGGAAACC
>CAZPCR010000586.1:0-2001 GCA_964585035.1 uncultured Anaerolineaceae bacterium | reverse complement strand
TGACCGATGTCTGCTGCTGCAGCCGGTTCCCTACCGCATCGTACGCGTAGCGATAGGTATCTCCCGTTGAGTAGTCCGCCGCGGTCAGACGGTACTTATAAACCATAGATGGTAGAGTCTACTATTTTTTTAATTATATTATGGGTAATACCACTATGGGCTTGTTCCAGTAAACTTAAAAAACGCGTTTGTAGCTTCTGGTTGGAGAGTTTTAATTGCTGCAGGAGACATGAATTCAACCTCTGAAACTAATAAACTGGATGAGATTTTCCCAGAGTCATTAATTACAAAGCAGTTCTTTTCTGCAGCATTAGGCCCTTCAAATATTTTGGATTTCAGAGCAAGTTCTTTCTCGCTCCAAATCAAATAAACTTGACATGTAATTTGCTCACCGCTTTCCCGATCGTATCCTATGTAATCGGGCTTGTCTAAGTATTTAATGGCAGCATCGACATTGATTTGATAATTCAATTCAATTGAGATATCAGTAAGAATATTTCCAACAACTTGTATCGTTAAGCATAGTTCTCTGGAATTGATGCAATTCGCTGTAATTTCTAAACCTTCGCCAAACACAGATGGGTTTTCAAAGGTGCTCATTGATGGCATGCGGTGATAATAAACCGATTTCTGATCTATGAAGGTCAAGTTAGGTATGGTTGATCTTACTTCGCTTTCGCTCGACTTACCAATGACGAGACCACGCCAGCATGGTGCGGCGCAAGGAATGCCTGTAAATGGGCTCTTATCCATTTGCTCGGGCAATGGCGTAGGGATGAACTTGGAACACCCGAATAACAATGTTCCAATTATGATCATTATTGAAACTTGATATATTAAATGTTGTTTGGTCATCATTTTTTCTCCAAACAGGTTATGGTGTTGCCAAATCTCTAATAAATTTAGCTATATACCCTTTTCTAATTGGTCCTAGGTTTCCTTTAGGAGCTGGATAATCTGGATATACAAAGTATTTGAAGCTTTCAGCCCAATCTTCTAGGGGATTTGTTTTGGCATAAGTAGAAGGCGGCGCCTCATTTTGACCTGTCGGAACATAATCGTAATAGCAGCCTGACCGTCTGCAAACAAACAGAAATGATTTTGTAAGAACTTCCATGCCACTACTTAATTGCCTCATCCTCCGCAGATCCATAAGATGACCGAATTCATGAACTATTTGTCCTTTAGCAAATATGTCTGTTTGCCCTGGGTTATAATCGTGAAATACATTATTAGGAATTGTTATTTTGTCCGCGAACAACGAGGTCTCCGCTCCACCACCATTGATATATTCAGTTGATATCCGATCAATTTCAACCGGTTGCCATCTTATTGCGGTATCGAACAATCCCTTATCTGGACCAATAACCTTGGTTATATCTTTCACCGCTTGTAATACTAATTCAATTTGATGCAGAGATTGCCAGTTTCCATCTTGCCAATCACAACCATACCGAACACCAGTCATAGGATAGCGTGGATACCCCCAATCCTTCTTGATTCGCACATCATATATGTTGCTCAATTTATCCAATATCAACTCAGCTTTTTTTGACTCATTCTCGGTTATATACCCGCTGGGATCTGTGACATTTACCGGATTTGCTTCGACGTACATCCAATGGTCAAATGACACAGGTTGTTTTTCATTGCCCTCCCATGTGTCACGCGATGTGAATCTCCCATCCACAGGCGCATAATACCTCGCCCTGAGATACGTTAACCCGCTTTGATCCGCAGCTTCCCCTGTGTACGCAAATGTGCTTGTGTTGCTTCCCGCACTGGATATCACATTCCCATACGGATCATATGATTTGGACAAAGTGATCGTGCTATTCGCATCGGTGAGCTGCCGTACCGAGCCTAATGCATCGCCCAGGAAATACTCAGCCGTCGAGCCATGCTGCTGCGAGATGCGATCAATGCCATAAGTGTAGGTGTTCGTGCCATCGTCCAGCACCTGTGTTAAGCCCGCGTTCAAATCAAGCGTGTAATCCGTCC
>CAZPCR010000585.1:0-2001 GCA_964585035.1 uncultured Anaerolineaceae bacterium | reverse complement strand
CGAAGCGGAGGGGCCAGCGAACATCGCCCACTTCGACGATTTGAATCGTCGAAGGATATATCATGTCCAAAAATCTTGTTATCAGTTCTGCCTCTTCAACAAATTATTACCATAACCAACTTACCTCCACTTTACCTCCTGAGCATATTCGTTCCTCTTCGTTCCGCGTAACGAATACAGCAAGCCACCTCACCCCTATTCCATATTTAGATAAACTACACGAAGGAGGAATTGAACCTCATTTGAATGGGTTTTCAATATTGGCGAAAGCATTCGAACTTGATTCGAACCGTTCGAACACTCCCGTATATCAGGTAAAAATACTGTTCCAATATCAGAATCTTCCTCCCCTAAATCCGACCACCAATAAAATAATTGACCAGCAAAAAATTCTTATAGGATTTGGGGGAGGTGCCGAAGGCGGAGGGGGCCGGTAGGGGTCGAGTTGGAGTCGAATTGCTCGCGCATTGCCGTAAATTGCCCTTAAATTCATCAAAAGAGACTCATTCAATAAAACACTCCTCACCTTATTCCTTCGTGTTCCTTCGCGAAGCATAACATCCCCGTTCTTGCTCTTAGGGGACCCTGTAGGGTTGTGCCCTTTGTGGTTAAATCTTTTCTCTTTTTTTCTCCGCGCACTTTGCGTTCTTGGCGGTGAATATTTGGTGAATATTTAAACCATTTATTTCACAAAAGAATAAAAAGGCAGATATGAATTTACTTCACAGAGAATCAGAAGATATTTCAAAAAGTAGCAGTATAATTTTGCCACTCATGCCTACACGATCCAACGAAACCTGGCTTTCCGATCTCCGCGCCGATGGCGAGGCGCGCGAAAGCGCTTTGACCGACCTGCGCGAAGTCATCCAGCACGGCCTGCCTTACGCCCTCTCACGCTGGCTCTCGCCCGATAGCCCTCTCTTCGAGCCGCTCGTCGAAGAAGTAACTCAGGAGACCCTCTTGCGCGTCCTCGACCAGTTGAAAACCTTCGAAGGGCGCAGCATGTTCACCACCTGGGTGCAAAAGATCGCTGTCCGCATTGCGCTGACGGACCTGCGCCGCAAACGCTGGCAGGATTCCTCTCTCGATGACATGCTCGATAATGAAGAGAACCCGCCTCCTCCCCGCCTCATGGCCGACCGTTCGCCTGGCCCCGAGGCCCTTGCCGAACAGACCGATATGGTCGACCACATCCGCCATATCCTGGACGAGGAGCTCACCCCCAAACAGCGCGAGGCCCTCGTCCTTTTGGGCATCCAGGACATACCGCTCGAAGAGGCCGCCCGTCGCATGAAGACCAATCGCAATGCTCTATACAAGCTGCTCCACGACGCCCGCCTGCGCCTCAAGCAGCGGCTGATAGCCGAAGGCATTAATCCAAATGAAGTCTTATCGATTTTTGCACAAAAGTAAGGCTTCTCATACTGCGGTAAGATTCGGTACAGGCTGAACATCAAAGGTGTTGCATGAACATAAAAGAGTTATTCCAGCATATCGCCTCCCACCTGAGGCAGGACCATCGCCAGCTTCCGGATGAAGCCGTTGAAAAATTTTTAGGCATTCTGGAAGAGGTGCGCCTCGACGAGATGCCATGCAGTAACGTGTATGCCCGCCTTGACGAATATGTCGAGAAGGAAATACACGGTGAAGACGCGACCATGCTCATGCCGCTCCTCAAGGAACATCTCGACTTATGTCCCGATTGCTGCGAAGAATACGAAACCCTTTTGAAAGTTCTTGAAGAATCATCCCGGCGGACCTGAAGGTCCGCCGTTTTTGTCACTAATGCTCCGTATCTAATAATTTCTCCCCTGCTCGAATAGCGACTTTCAGCCGGTTCTCGAAAGGCGTCAGCGGGCACGACCAGTGGTCGTTATACGCGCAATAAGGGTTATACGCCACGTTGAAATCCACCAGGAACCGGCCGCCCGGTAAAACTTCCGGCTCCAAATAACGCCCTGCCGGATAGGTTTCTTTCCCGGCCAGTGAATCGACAAATGG
>CAZPCR010000584.1:0-2007 GCA_964585035.1 uncultured Anaerolineaceae bacterium | reverse complement strand
CGTAGGCCCGCACACCTCCATTTTTTGGATACTTTTTTCTGAATAAAAATCACGGAGCGGTGGTACTCGTTGGATAAGGCGTGGACGTACTGAGATATTTAGTCGGGGCCGAGACAGGGGTGGGGCTGCCGGAGGTGGTCCCTGCAGCAGATGGACTGCATTCCAACTGGGCAGCCGTAATATTGGTACCAATATCGGGCCTGCTGCTCACATAACCACTGGCTTGGACTTCTGCGATTGTTTTAATGGCGATCGGGCAGTACGAGGGATCACGAGGGCCTAAAGCAGCCAAAACTGAAAAATATACCTGGTAGTAATCCACGGTGCTGAGGGAGAGAGGCAGGCCGGTTACCTGCACCGGGGGGTCTTGATCGTCACAGGCGGTAAGCCCGCGGCCGATACAGGAATTTTCACCACTGCAGCCTTCCACTGCACACTGCAGTGTGGGTATTGAACCTTCATAGTTGCGTGATTTGAAGTAGATGATTCCCAACTGTCCATAAATATCGGCGTTCGAGGGTTGAAAACTCAACGCCTTCTGGACATTGCGGGCCGCGATAAAGTATTCGCCTTCCTGCGAATAGGTCTTGGCAATCGAAAGATACGGGACGGGGTCTTTGACGTTTAATACGCTATCGATGCTGGCTGCCTTGGCAAAATATTCCAACGAGCTGTCGAATAACTGCTTCTGCGTATCTTCGTTCAGGCTTTTAAACCCGAGAGTGCGATAATTCGCGCCGGCCCGCAGATACAGGAATGTCAGTTTGGGCGTGATGGCAATCGCCTTATCATATTCCTGGATGGCGAGATTGTATTCGCCCCCATCTTCCAGCACATAGGCGTAGACGCGATGCACATCCATCAGGGAGGGATCGCGGTCCACGGCTTGCGTAATGTATTGCTCCGCCTGGGTCCATTTTTGCTCGTCTACCAGGATCTCGGCATAGTAGGCCAGGGCGAGCGTGTTGCCGCTATCCAGTTGTAAAGCACGCACCGCTTCCAGGTCGGCCTGGCTTAAGAGATCCTGGATTTGGGTGCTATTAAGGAGGCTTGGGGAGGCGTTCCAATCGAGCGCAAAAGCCAGGACGGCATGGGTCGTGCTGTCATCCGGGGCAAGCGCGACGGCCTTCTGGGCAGAAACAAGTGAATCATTCAAACGCGCTTTGATTTCTGCATCTGTAACAAGAAGCGTGCTTGAATAAGCTTGAATTCGGGCCAATTCCGCCCATGCATCTGCGTTGTTCGGATCCACGAGAACCGCTTCACGATAGGCAGCGATTGCATTATCCAGACTGCCGGAAGTGAATTGAGCATCTCCCTCCATGGCATACGAATTGGAGGTGCGCGTGGGTGTGGGAGCGGGTTCAAAAGGAGATTTGATGTCGCCCTGCCTCATCTGGATGATCAACCAGATGCCGCTCAACACCAGGATGGCCCAGAAGAACATGCGATACACGCTGGACTCCGCCCGGCGGTTGAAAAGGGGGCGACGTGGAGTAATGTTCATGGGGTTGGGGTACCTGTAGGTAATTTGGAGATCAGGGTCCCGAGCGTAGGTGTTGCCTTGGATACACCGGATGGAATTGAGGTGCCCGTGCCGGTGAGATTCTGCTGGCAGGCACTGATCGCCTGGTTTACGTTGCCCACGGAGATATCGTCCGTGGGAATTGTGGATTGAACCTCCTGGGCGATCTGCAAGGTTTCACCACAGCGGCCCACTTTGGCGAGCGCCAAGGCATAAGTAAAGTAAATTTCGGCAATGCGTGGCGAACCCGGCACGAGTTCAACGGGTGCCACCTTTTCTCCTTTATCCGTGGTACCGCCATTTACGGCCAGGGCTAATTCCTTGACAGAATCCGCAAATAAGGCGTTGTGATAATCCATCACGCCCAGATTCCCGTGATATCTGGGATTCGTGGGTTCGTCGTCCACCGCGGTCTGCGCATATTGCATGGCCTTGGCAAACTGACCCACGGTGGAATAGGTGCGCGATATATAATAAGCCGG
>CAZPCR010000583.1:0-2016 GCA_964585035.1 uncultured Anaerolineaceae bacterium | reverse complement strand
GCATTACCGTAAATTAAGCAAAAATGAGGCCGCCGCAGGTGCTGAGCGCTCTTTGCGAAACATAAATATGCATTTTTTACATCATTCACCGATCATGTGATCCCAGTTACCCAATTCCTGATCTCTAATCCCTAATTTCCGAATTCCTCCCTTGACAATATTAGAACATTAGTTCTATAATCCACGTATCTGATCTAACCTTTAAGGAGGTAGACATGAATACAGTTCGGTCCACACGTAATAATGTAGGGGATGGCCTCAGGGCCCTTTGGAACGATGTCACCCGCGGCCGTCGTCTCAACCGCGGGGCAACCTTCGGCATGATCATTATTGGCGCCCTTCTGGCCTTTGAGATTTTCAACTACAGCACCACCCAGTTTGCCCTGCACGATGTCCTCGGCGACCTTTCGTTCGCCGGGTTCCGCTGGGCCACTATTCTTGCCATTGCATTCTGTGGCATTGACTTTGCCGGTATCGCCCGCATCTTTACGCCTCAGCAGGGCCGCGATGAACCCGCCGAGGTCTGGTATCTCTTCGGTGCCTGGCTGCTTGCCGCGGCCTTCAACGCTACACTCACCTGGTGGGGCGTCTCAGTGGCTATTGTCAATCACGCTAGTGCCGCCGGTAATGCGGTCATCGGCAGTGCCACCCTCATCAAGGTCGTGCCGATCTTCGTCGCCGTCATGGTCTGGTTGATCCGTGTTCTCATCATCGGCACCTTCTCCGTCTCCGGCGATAACCTCTTCTCCACCGCAGATGCGCACTCCTACCAGCCGCGTTCTTATCCACAGCAGAACGCCCCTAGGCCGGTCATGAGCCAGCCTTCTTCTCTGCGTACAGCCTCCTCACTTCCGCGACCTGTACCGTACCCATCGGCAGGACAGTCATTCCATCCGGTTCCCAAGCCCGCGCCCCAAAGCTCGTCCTTTAGTTCCGCCGAGCCTACCTATCACAACGTTGCTTTTGATGCCTCTTCCTCAGAAACAGGACAACCGCGCACGCAGTAACTTTTTAATAACTGATAACTTCTCCCTGAAAGAGAAGCTTCTCGAGCCCGGTCTTATACACTTTTTGAAAGGATCATTATGTCCCGCGCTCGTTCCAACCAGGATGACTGGCAGACAGCCGCCGCCCTCGAATCACAAGGCAGCGGCTGTTTGTCTGGTTTTATCATTCCACCTCTGATGGTTCTTCTCGTCGGCTCATTGCTCGCCTTTTTTGCTTTCAAAACTTCCACACAAAGCATCCCTATGCAGGTATCCCCCTCCGGGTCGGTTCAACTCTCTCCGCTATTCACGCCGGAGGTGCAATACTGGAAAGATTCCATCCTGCGCTGGGCCGCCGCCACCGGTCTCGACCCGAATCTCGTTGCCGTTATCATGCAGATCGAATCATGTGGGGATCCCTTTGCTCGTTCCGGCGCAGGTGCCGTCGGGCTTTTCCAGGTCATGCCCGATCATTTCCTCTCCTCCGACGACCCGGCCGCTCCCGATACCAATGCCGCCCGCGGCCTCGATTACCTCCGACGTTCGCTCTCCGCTGCCGGGAATGATGTCCGCCTTGCATTAGCCGGCTACAACGGGGGTATCGGGCTCGTCTCCGCCAGCGAATGGACCTGGCCCGCAGAGACCATCCGTTATACCTATTGGGGCAGCGGCATTTACACTGACTCTTTAAGCGCCGCATCCCGCTCACCCCGCTTGGACGAATGGTTAAGCGCAGGTGGCGCCAGCCTCTGCAACCAGGCCGATCAGAAATTAGGAATTAATAAGTAGTATGTATCTTTTCTTGAAATCTTTTTTTTCAGCAAACCTACCCCTGCTTAAAATCCCCATCATCTTAAAGGATCAGGTGGCCGGAATTACTTAACTTTTTCAGGATCCTTCTGTATGGTTTTTATTTCGGTTTTCAATAAGGGGAGCCATATAGCAAAGGTCGTCCCTTGTCCCTCTTTCGATTCAACCTTGATCGTTCCCCCGTGGTTCTCGACGATCCATTGCACGATCGAAAGCCCCA
>CAZPCR010000582.1:0-2019 GCA_964585035.1 uncultured Anaerolineaceae bacterium | reverse complement strand
GCCATCGGAGTTCATTGAAACTTAAAAGAATTCCCTTTCGTATATATATTAAAATTTAGCGCGGCTGTCTCTTCCAGTCTTGATAAAGGGATTTTAAAGGGACAGCCCTGCAATAAATGCGGGAAGGGAATAAGGGAACCAAAATGAAACCAGATATTCTTGCACTGATTTGCGATCCGATCACGCGCGATGCGCTTGAGATCAAAACCGAACCTGACGCACAGGGCCACCCTCAGGAAGTTCTTTTCAATCCAAAAACCGGCCGGCGGTTTCCGATCCGTGACGGCATCCCGATTTTCCTCGAAGGCTAAGTCGTTGGGTCGAACAAAAGATACCAGGGGTTGTATAACCGTATCGCACCCCTCTACGATCTTTCGACGTGGATGTACTCCCACTGGAAAGGGATGAGCGTCGAAGCGCGTCTGCGCGAATATCTTGACGAACTCGAAGTCAAGAAAGGAAGTCTTGTCCTTGAAATTTCCGTGGGCACGGGACGCAACCTGCAATTTTTGCCGCATGATGCGCAGTTCTTCGGACTCGATATCTCGTGGGGCATGTTGAAGCAATGCCAGCGCAGCACGGCGAAATGGAACCTCGAAACAACGCTCTTCCTGGGCACCGCGGAGCAGTTGCCCTTCAAAGACGAAGCATTCGACGTCGTGTTCCATTTTGGGGGCATCAATTTTTTCAACGACAAAGCGGCAGCCATCCGCGAGATGGTTCGGGTGGCCAGGCCGGGCACCAAATTCGTCATCGGCGATGAGAACGAAGAAGTGGCGCAGAAGTATGAAAAGTTGCCTGTGATGGGTGGGTTTTACGGCAAACGCAGCGGCCTGATCTCTGCACCTGTCAACCTGCTCCCGCCCGGGATGCAGGACGTGAAAGTCAAGGATATTGCTGGCGGCGACTTGTATTGCCTGTCGTTCAGGAAGCCGGGATAACGGGCATAACGATAATCAGTCAATATGAAAGGTGGATAATGGAATGAAGACTCAAAAGATCATAACCGTTTTGATACATGCCTTTGTGGGTTGGGCACTGTGCGCCGCCACGATGGGCATCGGCATGGCGGCCACATCGCCCAATAATGCTCTGATCATCCATGCCGTGGGAGCGCCCATCTTCTTTTTTGGTGTCTCTTTTGTATATTTCAAACGCTTCAACCACACCTCGCCGTTGCAGACTGCCCTCATATTTGTGGGCTTTATCATGCTCGTTGATTTCTTCGTTGTGGCACTGCTGATCCTCAAGAGCCTCGATATGTTCGCCAGCCTTCTCGGGACGTGGATACCTTTTGCGCTGATATTCGCTTCGACCTATTTGACGGGCTTATATATGGCGGGAAGCTCCAAACGCGATACGATAGCCATCCAGGGCGAATAATATTTTTAGCCGCTTTTAAAGATGCATCATGGCCATTTTCAAAGACAACCGCTTCCGCCAGGCAAAAGACACTCCGCTCTATCAGCAGATCTACGCTCATTTGCAGGCAGCCATCCTCTCCGGTGAATTAAAACGCGGATTGAAACTGCCATCCTCCCGAGCGCTGGCCGATGAACTGCGCATTTCGCGCAATACCGTCTTGAACGCCTATCGGCAATTGATCGCAGAAGGATATCTTGAGAGCGCCGGTGGCAGCGGTACTTTTGTTGCGCGCGTGCTTCCCGAATCTCTGTTAACCACACCGGGTCGTAAAGCTCCCGCAAATACCAGGCAGACAAAGCCGCGTAAGCCGCGCATCTCCGAGCACGCCATGCTGCAGATGGCGGCATATAAAATTGATGGAGCAGCGGAACCATCCAGTAGCAGGCTGCCGCGCCCTTTCGCCTCTGGCACTCCCGCCCTGGATGCCTTTCCCTATGCCATCTGGTCGCGCCTCATTGCCCGGCAGGCCAGGCGCATGCCTGATTCCGCTTTTGCCTACCAGAGCACAGCCGGTTACCGTCCGCTGCGTGAAGCGATCGCCGCGCATGTCACGGTTTCGCGGCGGGTCCACTGCACGCCCGAACAGATCGTCAT
>CAZPCR010000581.1:0-2039 GCA_964585035.1 uncultured Anaerolineaceae bacterium | reverse complement strand
AGACATGTACCCCGAGGATGCCGGTGGTGCGCGGGGTGATCAGATTCTCGATCCTGGCAGGATCGATATTATGTGTGAGAGGGTCGATATCGCAAAAAACCGGCGTGATGCCCTGCCATTGCAGGGAGTGCGGGCTGGCGACAAATGTAAAGGAAGGCAGGATCACTTCGCCCTGCAGGCCCAATGCCCTGGAGGTGATCTCCAAAGCCACCGTGGCATTGCACATTACGAGACAATGTTTCACACCGAGAAGTGCAGCTATTTTTCGTTCCAACTCCTGGGCAAAAGGCCCGTCATTGCTCAACCAGCGCCGGTCGAACATATCATTAATACGGGCGATAAACCGGGCGCGATCTCCAATATTGGGCCGCCCGACGTGCAATAATTCACCGAACGCTGGCTGGCCCCCAAACAAGGCAAGCTCCTTCGTGCTGGTTTTATCCATGTTTCACCCTTTATTGCGATATTCTTCCAAATATCGATTAATGGTCCCAGGCATATTCCACATCAATAGATCGATGATCGACAAGTTGGGCTGGAAAGTATAAGGTCCGGTATCGTAAACATATACGGGGAGGTCTTGAAACGTCAATTTAATATGGCGGTCTTTAAAATTTTCGGCATGATATAAATTTATTCCACCCGGTAAATTTACATATTCCCCTACCCCGAAATATTCACACAGGTCCAGTATCCTTTCTTCCGCGCTCCGACCCACGTCCAAGCTAATATCCAATTCAGAGCAAAAACGATAATTGAAATTTAAATTCAGCAGCTTCGAGCACCGATCCAGGATACTTACGTTCAACCGTGAAATGGAAGCAACATCCTCCGCCAGGCACTCTTTTACAAATTCAATCGTTTCATTTATAAAGGGAGCTGCTTTTTTATAATGATCCAATTGGCCCAAAATATGCTGTTTCCACTGCTCCGAAGGGGAGATCCTGACATCCTGAATAGAGGTCTGGTAAGACTCGCGAAAAGAAGCCCTGTCCAGCGGGGCAGAAATATATTGCCAGTCTGACCTGTTCGGGTGCAGTATCCGATTCCGGTTGATCCAGCCTTGTTTGATAAATTGAACGTTATCATAAACTATGAACAAATCCACGTTGTGCAGTAAATGAAAATATCCCAAATATGGGAAAAAATATGGCTGCATGATACCAAGCTTCATTCAAGAACCTCAACATAATATTATCTGAAATTTCCCTGGACCCGGTCTGCAATAAGCGGTCACATCCGGAATTTACAAATAGGATCCTATTACTACCTCTTGCATAAATCGCTACTGCTGCGCATACCTCTGTAGTTTACCACTTGTAATGCAGGTACCTTTTTGGAATTCGGCTTGCGGAATCCAAGCGATATTTATATTTCCTCACACCTCCGAAAAAAGGATATGCACTGGGCGTAGGCCCCGTGCATATCCTTTTTTGGGTATTTCATGCAGGGGCTGTGAGTTGTTACCGATATTTTAACCAAGAACTTTAAAACTCATCCACATTTCGACCTTTAATTTTCATCACCTTGGTATAATTCCACGAAATCTTATTTCGGAGCCATCATGAAAACCATCACCGGCACACAAATCCGACAGACCTTCATCGATTTCTTTGTCGAGCACGGACATACAGCCGTACCGTCATCTTCACTCGTGCCCGGCGGGGATGCCACGCTGCTTTTCACCAACTCGGGCATGGTGCAGTTCAAGGACGTATTCCTGGGCACCGATAAGCGGCCTTATAAACGCGCAGTCGACTCGCAGAAGTGCATGCGTGTGGCCGGAAAGCACAACGACCTGGAGGACGTGGGTCGCGATGACACGCACCATACCTTCTTTGAAATGCTCGGCAACTGGTCGTTCGGCGATTATTATAAAAAGGAAGCCATCGCCTGGGCCTGGCAACTGCTCACCGAGGTGTGGGGCCTAGATAAAAACCGCCTGTGGGCAACCGTTTTCAAAGACGATAAGGGTAACGTACCAACCGATGAAGAGGCGGCAGGTTTTTGGCGAAACCAGCCCGGATTCCTGAAAGAGA
>CAZPCR010000580.1:0-2040 GCA_964585035.1 uncultured Anaerolineaceae bacterium | reverse complement strand
TGTACGTATCGATGACGCAGAATTAAATGCACAAACTTTTAACAACCTGAATGAGTTGGCCGCTTTGATCGAATCCCGCCAAAAAAAATGACGACACTTTCCGAACGGCTTTATGCAATTCAAACAAGATCGCCTGAGCAGGTTGCAATTTATCTTCAAGATGCTCGCCGCCCGGATCTTGCGATCACGTATCACCAATTAATTCGTGGTGGATACGCTTTTTCCAGAACCTATTTGCGAGAAAGAATAATGCCGGGGGAAGTAATCATTCTCATTCTCCAGCACGGTGATGATTTGATCTATTCATTCTGGGGGGCGGTCTTAATTGGCGCGATCCCTTCCATTATGCCGTTCCTGACAGAGAAGCTATCCCCGGAGAAATATCGTTCAGACCTTGCTGCTCTCATCTCGATCACCAAACCTGCGGCTATCGTGACTTATCCTGAATTTGAAACCGAGATCCAGTCAGCGTTAAAACCAGGAGATTCGGTCAGGAAAGTGATCGTGACAAATAACCGCGAACCCGAGTCCGAGCCGGACCTCACACTACTCGCCGGTCTTGTGCGCGCACCGGAGGATATTGCCCTGCTTCAACATTCCTCAGGTACAACCGGGCTGCAGAAAGGCGTTGCGCTATCTCACCGTGCAATTTTCAACCAATTAAATGCCGCCAGCGTTGCCCTCGCGCTCACACCCGAGGATGTTACTGTTTCATGGCTTCCGCTCTATCATGATATGGGTTTGATAGCTGGTTTCTTGATGCCTTTATTATCAGGCAACACATTGGTCTTGAATTCGCCATTTGATTGGGTGCGGGCACCTCATCGCTTGCTGCAAGCTGTATCCCAGTATAAAGGTACACTTACCTGGCTGCCTAATTTTGCCTATAACTTCTGCGCTCAAAAAATTCGCGAACGTCATTTGGAAGGCGTGGACTTATCCTCGTGGAGGGCGGTTATTAATTGTTCGGAACCGGTCCATTGGGAAAGCCACCATGCTTTTTACGAGCGCTTCAAGGCGTATGGCTTGAAGTTGGAGGCATTACAAGCTTCCTATGCAATGGCAGAAAATGTCTTTGGCGTAACCCAGTCTGATTTATCGCGTCCGCCCCGGGTAGAGGAAATTGACCGCGAAGTCTTCATGACCCACCGCATTGCCTGCCCACCTTTGGATGGACACAAGGTCTTGAAGGTTATGTCTTCCGGCAGGCCTTTATTGAATACGCATATCCGAATCCTTGACGAATTTAACAAAGATGTACCCAACGGCAAAGTCGGTGAGATTGTGTTACAAAGTGATTGCATGTTGACGGGTTATTACAACCGTCCCGATGCCACGGAGAAAGCTTTATTCGATGGCTGGTTTTTAACCGGAGATTATGGGTACGTTTCAAATGGAGAGGTTTTTGTTTCAGGACGGAAGAAGGATATGATCATCGTGGGGGGCAGGAATGTCTATCCTCAAGACCTAGAATCACTCTCCTACGAAGTGCCAGGCGTGCATGCAGGCCGTTCGGTGGCGTTTGGACTATTTAACCCTGAAGCGGGGACGGAAGATGTAGTACTTATTGCCGAAGTTAATTCTGAAGATGAGGTCGAGCAACAACAAATCGCAGATAAGATCAGAGAGCATGTAACCAGGAATTCCGCCGTGGCTCTCCGTTATGTTAAAGTGGTTGATCCGAAATGGATATTAAAGACCTCGAGCGGGAAGACTGCTCGCGCGGCAAATAAAGAAAAATTCCTAAAAGAGCTGGAAAACCAATAAAATAATAACAAAATCCCCTCGTGATCGAGGGGATTTTAGAAGTTATGCGCCTGTTGGAAGCCGTTTTTCCAATGTGCGGTTAAGTATTTCTTCCTGTTCGGAAGAATTGGATTTCATGCGTTTCATCCTCTGACCTTTATCTTTGGATTTGGCACGGTCCTGCGCTGTTTGCCAGGCAATCTGCATGGCAGTCATTTCAATCTCGGCTTGCTTTTCTTCCACTTCTATCTGGATGTCTTCTTTCTTGGGGCGTTTATTATTATGTTTGACCTC
>CAZPCR010000579.1:0-2047 GCA_964585035.1 uncultured Anaerolineaceae bacterium | reverse complement strand
CGCTTGGTGCGAAAACTGTCAATTTAAAATTGGATTCCGATGTCCCCAACGACGGGCGGATGCGTGGATTACTAAATATGCCTATACGCAACGCAATCGCTGTCGGTTCCGGCAAAGGCGGCGTGGGTAAATCGACCGTCGCTGTCAACATCGCAGTTGCGCTTGCGAAAAGCGGAGCGCGCGTGGGCCTGCTTGACGCCGATATCTATGGCCCTAACATTCCGACTATGATGAGTGTTGATAAACTGCCTCCGCCTCACGGTCCGAAACTTGTCCCTGCAACGGCTTATGGATTAAAAATGATCTCCATGGGTTTGCTCGTCAAACCCGGTCAGCCTCTTATCTGGCGCGGTCCAATGCTCAACTCGGCGATTCGCCAGTTTTTGGGCGATGTGGAATGGGGCGAGCTGGATTATCTGATCGTAGACCTGCCGCCGGGCACAGGCGACGCCGCCTTATCCCTTGCGCAGGCCCTGCCCCTCAGCGGCGCGATTATCGTGACACTACCCCAGTTGGTTTCATTGGAAGATGCCAGCCGTGGACTTGAAATGTTCCGAACCCTCGAGGTTCCCATTTTGGGAGTGATCGAGAACATGTCATATCTCGATTTACCCGACGGCACCCGCATGGACATCTTCGGTTCAGGCGGTGGCGAAAAGTTAGCCAAGTCTTCCGGGACGACCTTCCTCGGTAAAATTCCGATCGATCCGACCGTTCGCGAAGGTGGCGATACCGGTAACCCGATCGTGGTCGCGAAGCCCGAATCGGTTGCCGCAAAGATCCTTACGGAGATAGCCGAAAAGGTTGCCGCGCAAATGTCCGTTGCGGCATTAAGTGGCAAAAACGAATTGCCTATAAATATTGTTGAATAGAAAATTAATGGGCTCACGCATTCAATATTAATATTGCAACCCAATCTTCTCTCGGCGAAGATTGGGTAGTGCGGGCAATCCTTTCCCTTATCCAGCAACTCCACCTGGCCCACTTTTTTTCTTCTCACTCTCTTCTCTACGGTATAATCACTCTTATGCAACCAACTATTATCGGTGTCCGTTTTACCAAGATCGGAAAAGTCTACCATTTCGACTCTTCGCCTCTGCCCGATGTCAAACCTGGCGAGCGCGTGATCGTGGATACAACTCGCGGCAAACACCTCGGAGAGGTCGTCCAGGTATTTGCAGAATTACCCGGCAAACCGGATGGGGGCTGGAAACAGGTTGACCGGCGCGCCACACCGCGTGACTTACTCTTGCAGCAATCATGGCAGGGAAAACAAACCGAAGCCATGATCAATTGCCGCGCCCGTTCCTCCGAACTCAAGCTCGAAGGCGTCAAGATCGTCGCTGCAGAATATAACTATGACGGTTCGCGCCTGGCTTTCCTCTATAGTACCGAGACGGAAGAAAAAGTGGACCTCAAGTCGCTGCGCAAGGATATGCAAGCGCTTTATCCTTCTTCTCAGGTGGAAATGCGCCAGATCGGTCCGCGCGACGTAGCCAAACTGATCGGCGGTATGGGCGCCTGTGGTCTCGAGACCCGCTGTTGTTCCCAGTTTCTCACTGATTTCAGTCCCATCTCGATCAAGATGGCGAAAGAACAGGGCATCTCCCTCACGCCCACCGAGATAACGGGCATGTGCGGTCGTCTTCGCTGCTGTCTTATCTATGAGTACGAACAATACGTCGAAGCCCGCAAGAAATTGCCCAAGCGTAATAAACGCGTGATCACCCCTCGTGGAGAAGGCAAGGTCATTGATGTCTTGCCTATGAGCGACAGGGTCATGGTGTTGATCGATAGTGAAGAAGACAAACACATTGTCGCCACCTTCGACCGCGAAGAATTACAGCCTTGGGACGAGCTCGAAGCGCTCCGTCGTAAGTCTTCCGAACCATGCGATCGTCATGAAGGCGGCGGATGCACCTGCGGTAAAGCCCGCAAACCCGGCGGCAGTACCGAATCCTGACCGCCCGTTCCTTCCATTTAAACCTGACATTATCGTCCTTGAACCTTTAATCTTTAACTCTTTATATGGAACCTGGAACTTGAC
>CAZPCR010000578.1:0-2068 GCA_964585035.1 uncultured Anaerolineaceae bacterium | reverse complement strand
ACGGCGCCACCTCCTTCATGTTTGAAGGTGGGCACGCTTATCCCTATCCGAATCGCTGGTGGCAGTGTGTCGAACGTTATGGCATCACTATACTGTATACCGCGCCTACCGCTATACGTGGCCTAATGCGCTTCGGTGAAGCGTGGCCGAATAAACACGATCTCTCTTCCTTGCGCCTGCTTGGCTCCGTAGGAGAACCGATCAATCCCGAGGCATGGAAATGGTATTACCGCGTAATTGGGAAGGAAAAATGCCCGATTATGGATACCTGGTGGCAGACAGAAACCGGGATGTTCATGATTACACCAACTCCCACGGTACCACTCAAACCAGGTTCAGGTACACGACCTTTTTTTGGCCAGGAAGCCGATGTCGTTGACGAACATGGCAATTCGGTTCCCGATAACACCGAAGGTTATCTCGTTTTGAAGAATCCATGGCCCGCTATGCTGCGCACTATTTACGGCGATCCCGACCGATACGTAAATCAATATTGGAGTAAATATCCAGGCATGTACACCACCGGAGACTCGGCTAAGCGGGATAAGGATGGCTACTTCTGGATTATTGGTCGCGTGGATGACGTGATCAAGGTTTCCGGGCACCGCCTGGGAACGGCGGAGATCGAATCCGCTCTGGTAAGCCATCCGGCTGTAGCCGAAGCCGCCGCCATAGGTCTGCCCCATGAGGTGAAAGGGCAGGCCATTCACACCTTTGTTCTTTTGCGGACTGGTTTCACGGGCACACCTGAACTTTCCGAGGAACTTCGCCAACATGTCTCCACCCATATGGGCCCTATCGCCAGGCCGGAAGATGTGAAATTTGTCGATAAGCTCCCCAAAACACGTTCAGGCAAAATTATGCGCAGAGTCCTAAAAGCTCGCGCCCAGGGGTTGCCTGAAGGTGACATTTCCACATTGGAAGAATGAAAAAAACATCCGAGATCTATTAATATCTCGAAGGGTTAATTTTTATCACAAATAAATCATCCAGCTTTAGATATGCTGGATGATTTCTCTTACCCGCCTGCCAATTTGATCAATTCAGGTGGAACCCAGAACTTACCGAGCCCTATAAAACCAACAACCATGGATGCTACCAGGATTAAAACTCCAAACGCAACCAGGATCCGGTCATGGCGTTGATAGGTTAATTGGTCCAGCCATGTTCGGGGGCCTACGCCAAAGGCGCGCAGGTCCATCGCATCTATGATATCTTCGCTTCCGATGATTGCATGGATCGTCACAGGCACGATCAGCGGACCGAGCTTTCGCACTTGGGCGATCAATCCGCCGCTGATCTTTTCAAGTTCGTAACCGCGCGCACGTTGAGCATCCATGGTTAATTGAAAATCCCGCCCGAAGGTTGGTATGAATCGCATAGTCAGGTCCATGGCATAAGCAATATTATCAGGGAGGCGCAAACCCTTGAAGGTGATACCGTAGAGAGCGGGGTTGAGTGAGTATGGTATCAAAATGGTCATCATAGCTATACTGAAAACCCGCACGAACTGGCTGACCGCAAAAAACAAACGTTCGACGGTAATATCCAATGTTGGCACCCAGCCAAATATGGAAAATGAGGCCTTAAATTGACGAATGAGATGTTCCTGCTTATATAATTCCGATCCACCGCGGCCGGTGAGAAAAGTTAATACGGAGAAAAAGAAGACAAACCCAATGATGAAAATAAAGGCGCGCCTGATCTCATGCCACTTAACGCGCGAAGTAAAAAGGACGACCAGTGCGATGACAAAAAAAGGAAGTAGAAAACGCACATCCCAAAAAGCAAGTGTGGAAATTAGAAAACATAAATAGAACATGATCCAGGCACGTGGATCGAACCATTGGATCAAGGATTTTTCTCGTTTGCGATAACGCCAAGCTACAAGCATAAATCACAATTCCCGGCGAGGGTTTTACGAAGCCCCCGCCGGGCAATTTTAGAATCTATCTACCGGATTGTCTTTGGACAGCCGCATAAGCACCCACGAGCAGAGGGACAAGGATCGCTGCGAATATCAGGTTCGGTCCGGCAGCCGGCAGGAACTCGCCAACCACAGCTGCGG
>CAZPCR010000577.1:0-2071 GCA_964585035.1 uncultured Anaerolineaceae bacterium | reverse complement strand
ACTTCCTTGTAATTTAAACTGTAATCCTTGATCTCTTTCTTAAACTCTTCGGTAAGCGACATCTCAGGCGGCGAGACAAAAGTAATCGGGCAATCGAATTGGGTGAGCGCGTAGGCCAAGGAGTGCATGGTACGCATCCGCATATCGCCAACCGCAAGCCACTTCAAGCCATCAATACGGCCCTTTTCGCGCAGGACAGTATATAGATCTGTCAGGATCTGTGTAGGGTGTTCACCCCAGCCATCTCCACCATTAATAATAGGAATGCTGGCCCATTTGGCGGCTTCTTGCGGTGCACCTTGCTGGAAATGGCGCATCACAATCACATCACCATAGAATTCCAACATTTTGACGGTGTCTTTAATGGACTCCTGATAAAAGTCACCTGCACGCGTCATTTTGGCATCAGAGAAACCGGTCACGTGCCCACCCAGACGGTGCATTGCACCTTCATGAGCCAAGCGGGTACGAGTGGAAGGCTGGTAGAAGGCTGTCACCAAGGTCTTCTCTTTCAATAAATCCACATTTTTACGGGAACGAGCGATCGGCTCCATCTTCTGGGCCACATCGAATACCTGGAAAAACTCATTCCTTTCGAATTCCTTCAACGATAAAATATCACGACCAGCAAAACTACGCATACGAACCTCCTATTTAATTTGTTGATAATTTTTGACAAACACAGACATCAGTACTCGAACATATTATTCTTTAGGCGTTAGGCATCTCCTTCGGTATCTATCACCTTCCCACGCGTCGGACAACATGGAAGTGAAAATAACCGGGAATAAAATAACTGGCGGAATAATCGAGCACTTTTCCATTAGAGTGATACAACTTTGAAACAAATTCCAGCAATACATCGCCACGTTGAATCTGAAGCGCTTTGGCGACGTCAGCAGGTGCGCCGATGGCTGAAATTGCAGCTTTTGAGACAGTGAGCGAATCGCCACGTTTCAACAGAAAGTCAAGGACGGAACCATCGAAATTTGGAGGAAGCTGGTCGGGCTTCAGAACATCCTCAGGTAAAGTATCGAGCAAATAAGCCACCGGCCGGCTCTCTTCGCGCATCACTCGCTGGACGCGTAACAAACGGGTTCCAACCGGCACTTCCAGAACTTGCGAATTATCATAGTCAGCGGAAAGCGTCTCAAGCTGCAGGTTGTTCACTGAGATCTCAAGATTGAGACGCTCAGCCATCGTTTCCAGACTTTCAAGTACTTCCAGTCCGGCCTCCATGACAGGGACCTGCCCGACCACAAATGTACCGGATCCTTGTCGTCGCCGAATCAGGCCCTGAGTTTCAAAGGTGCGCATTGCTTCACGCAATGTTGCACGAGAGACACCCATTTTTTTTGCCAGTTCCGGTTCAGATAATAAACGCTCTCCGGCTGCGGTTCTGGCGATCAGTGAAGCCAAATCAGACTGTAATCGTTGAAAAGGAAAATTTGCCATGATCAATTCACTTTCTCCAGGACGGGTATGAACTCGAATTTTGTAACATCCACAAGGCCCTTATCCGAGAGGCGTAATTCGGGAATTACAACCAGGGCGAGGAGAGATAACTGCATATTAGGATTATTAAGTTTGCACCCACAAGTCTTGAAACCTGCCAACACGGTCTCTGCTTTCTTTGCAACCACATCCGCCCTTTCCCTGGACATCAAACCGGCTATGCCCAATTCGACCAATCCAATAACCTTGCCATTTTTAATGACTACCTGCCCACCCCCTACTTCGATCAACTTATTCGCAGCAGCTGCCATATCCGTTTCATCCGTGCCTACAATAATTAAATGATGGCTGTCATGTGCGACCGTTGAAGCGATCGCACAATTTGCTGTTAACCCGAAGCCGCTTACGAGGCCAACGGTTATGCCGCTTCTGCCTTTATGCCTTTGAACCAATGCAAGTTTGGCCACATCCTTACTTATATCCGGGTGAACTTGAAAATCATCTACTAGAAGTTCTATTTGAAGGTGCCGAGTGGGAGCTTGGTTTTCAATTACACCAATCACATTGGCTTTGACCCTTTCCTCATGCCTACCACTTTTAGGGGCAGGCGGAACCT
>CAZPCR010000576.1:0-2074 GCA_964585035.1 uncultured Anaerolineaceae bacterium | reverse complement strand
GCCGTCATTAGCACCTCGATTGCCGATATCTTCCGCAATAACGCCTTGAAGAATGGCCTGATCCCGATCATCGTTGACAAAGAAACTCATAAAATGCTCTTCGATATTGTGGAAGAGATACCCCACGCCGAATTTACGGTTGACCTGGCTTCACAAACGCTTTCCTTCCCCAACGGATCCGTCTCCTTTCCGATCGACCCGTTTAACAAGACATGTTTGCTTAACGGTGTGGATGAGCTTGGATACATCCTTGGCTTCGATAAAGAAATAGCAGCGTTTGAGGCGGAGAGGCAATAAGGCAGCGCATATGACCCTACCATCCATCCAGATCTACGACACCACCCTCCGCGACGGCACCCAATCCGAAGGTTTCACGCTTTCGAGCAACGATAAGGTCCGCATCGCGCAAAGGCTCGACAGCCTGGGTATGGCCTTCATCGAGGGCGGCTGGCCTGGTTCGAATCCGAAGGATGTTGAATTCTTCGAGCGCGCCCGCGATATCGAGTGGAAACGTTCACTGATAGCAGCCTTCGGTGCCACCTGCCGTGTCAAAGGCGGTCCCGAGGATGACGCCAACATCAAAGCCCTGATCGATTCCCACACGCCCGTCTGCACGATTTTTGGCAAGACCTGGAACCTTCATGTAACCGATGTCTTGCTCACGACCCTCGACGATAACCTGCGCATTATCGAACAGTCGGTGACTTATTTGAAAGCCAACGGCCGGCGCGTGATCTATGACGCCGAACATTTCTTCGATGGTTACAAGGCAGACTGTGCCTACGCGCTCGAAACACTAAAAGCCGCCATACGCGGCGGAGCCGAAACCGTGGTTTTATGCGATACCAATGGCGGCACATTGCCCTGGGAGCTGGAGCATATCATCCGTGAGCTCAAACCGGCTCTTTCGTTTCCTTTTGGCATCCACACGCACAACGACTCGGAGTGTGCTGTGATCAATTCGTTGATCGCCGTACGTGAGGGCGCCATGCAGGTACAGGGTACCATCAACGGCGTCGGGGAACGCTGTGGTAATGTCAACTTGATCTCCGTGATCGCCAACCTTGAGCTGAAGATGGGCTATTCCTGTTTACCGGAGGGCAAGGTGGCCCAGCTTAGCGACCTCTCCCACTTTGTCGCTGAAGTTGCAAACATAACGCCCGATGAGCATTTGCCATTCGTGGGTAAATCGGCTTTTGCCCACAAAGGCGGCGTGCACGTGGCTGCCATGCGTCGCAGCGACAGGTCGTACCAGCACATCGACCCAGCCCTGATTGGGAACAAGATGCGGGTCGTGGTTTCTGACCTATCGGGTCGCGGTAATATCCTCAGCACAGCTGAAGAACACGGCCTGGAGACCGGCAACAATGAAAACGTCGTCGAGGTGCTTAACGAGGTCAAGTCCCTGGAGGCCCAGGGTTTCTCGTTCGAAGCCGCCGAAGCCTCCGTGGCAATGATGTTAAAACGACAGCAAGCCGATTACAAACCTCCATTTGAGTTGCTTGACTTTTTTGTAAACGTGGAGCATCGCCAGGGACGCGGCATCTTTGCGGAGGCAACCGTCAAGGTCACTGTGGAAGGAGAGGTTATTCATACAGCGGCAGAGGGCAATGGCCCGGTCAATGCCTTGGATACCGCCCTGCGCAAAGCTTTGATCCCGAAATACCCACAGATGGCTGCTTTTCACCTGGCCGATTACAAGGTCCGCATTTTAGATGGGGAGAACGGCACACAGGCCATCACGCGCGTCTTGATCGATACTCAAAATGGTACAAAACGTTGGAGCACAGTCGGTGCGAGCGCCAATATTATCGAAGCCTCCTGGTGCGCCTTGGCCGATTCCGTGGAATACGGTTTGTTGGTGGCGCATTAATCTCGGACTCATAGGAATGGATTAATCATGAATTTCAACATTGCACTCCTCCCTGGCGACGGTATCGGTCCTGAAGTTGTGACCGAAGCCGTGCGCGTGCTGGAGACTGTCGCCCGCAAAAATGGGCACACTTTCACATTTACCGAGTACCTGATGGGTGGCTGCTCGATAGATAAATTTGGCTCTTCGCTTACCGACGAG
>CAZPCR010000575.1:0-2078 GCA_964585035.1 uncultured Anaerolineaceae bacterium | reverse complement strand
ATCGATATATTTATCGATATTCGCTGAATTACCAGCATCATTATCATAGTAAGAGGGCTTTGCAATAAAGAAGGCGATGTCAAGTATATAGCCGTTGAGCGGGTCGAAGGGGCGACCGTCGTTGTCCATATAGCCTATTGTGTCCCCTTGATTTATCCGTTTGCCGACCGATAACTCCGAAGCGATTTCGTGAAATTCAGTCAGTTCATAATAAACCGTTTCTTTTTGATAAACGAAATCCGTTTTAACTACTACGAATTGTCCAATAATATCAATAGTTTTCGGATCGCGATCTATATACATGACCAGGCCACCGACAGGAGCAAGAATGTGGATGGTTTCATCCGACGAAAAATCATTAAAATAAAAGACGTCTGCTGTATGGATCGCTGTTCCAGTGTTAACATAGCAGGACAAGTACTTAATGGTTGCGGGTGCTGCACCATCAAAGGGAAGATCGACATCAGCGGGAGTTATTTCCCGGGGAGATGCGGCGGTGGCGGGTGAGGGTGTTCTTGCGGTACAAGCTGTAAGAAAAAAGATCACGAGTGGATATACACAAAAGGATTTTTTCATGTTTCCTCTGGCTGTCGCGTATACATGTTTGTCAGACATCAGAGTGCCGCTCCAGCCAATCCCTGCGCAACAGGCCATAAAATCCTGTATCCGAAACCTCGCCTCTCACGATCCAGCGCTCGCGCAGAAGGCCTTCCTTCTGAAAGCCGAGCCGTTCCAGGGTTTTGGCAGAGGCAAGGTTGCGTGGGTCGATATCCGCCTCGAGGCGATTCAGGTATAACGGTCCGAAGGCATACGTAATTAATGCTACCAGCGCCTCGTGCATGTAGCCCGATCCCCAAAATGGTCGTCCCAGAGCATAACCCAGCTCGGCCCGGCGGCTGGCGACATGAAAGTGATACAAGGTGCAGGCACCCACAAGTACGTTACCGGCTTGCAGCTCAATCCCCAAGTGAAGGGCGTTGCGGGTGCTATAGTCTTCGTAAAAGCCAGCGAGCATTTGCTGCACCTGGGCCAGATCGGTCAAGGGGGGAGAACTCCAGAAGCGCATGACCTCCGGATGAGAGAATATCTCGAACAGAGCATGGGTATCTAAATCCGTCAGGAAGCGCAGAGTTAAACGCCTGGTCGGAATCGTGACAATATCGAAAGGGATCATATTTGCACAGAAAGACCCTTTTGTTTGGCTCTTTTCTGCAGCCATTTGAGCAGATCAAAATATAAAATCACAAGCAGGACGATCAAGCCGATAATTAACCCGGCGGCGGCTCCGATGAAAGAGGATATCCAGGGTATCAAACCGTCCCATTCGCCGCCGTTTGCATACCACCACGAATAAACAAAGCCTTTTTTATCAATAGCTTCGATCGTCATTGATATTCCCACACCATAAAGTTCGCAAACTACCCTTGAATCCACAAAGTTGTCCAAAGCCGGCTTTGGTAAATCGCTGCAAGCATCTGAAGGAAGATCGTATTTCGAATCGTCGGATATGGGGGGGACGGATATCACCCAACAATCTTCAGTGCAGCCCTCTTTGTAATCGTATTTGTATATGTCTCCTGATGCTGTTTGCACGTAATCAAATGCAACAAACTTAACTGCTCCACCCGGAGGTTTGCCAAGAGGATCCCATTGGTTGAACGCTCCATACATGCTTGCCCGGCCAACGATGTACATAATAACTGCGCCGGCAAACAAAAATATTGCAAGCAATCCAACTCGTTTGGCTATATACATTCAATTCTCATCGGATGGATGGTTCGCAGCCTGATAGTCGGTTAGGTGTGCTAGTTAGAGCGCTTGTTTGCGCAATTGGCGGATGATCGGACTGGCAAACCACATGTAGTAACCGGGTACGATCACTATTAGAGCGTAGGAGACGACAATGGTGATCCATTTAGCCGGACCCGTAAGCCCCCAACTTCCGGCCCAATATAAAAATAAGGGGGCGAAGGATACCGAGACGCCGGTTAAAGCCTGAACAATTATGAAAAGCGGTGAATTGATCCTGGCGACCCATTTCGAGTCGACTTCGATTGTCACTGTGGCCATTCGTTTCC
>CAZPCR010000574.1:0-2079 GCA_964585035.1 uncultured Anaerolineaceae bacterium | reverse complement strand
AATCCGTCTCGCTTACCGTCCCCACATCCGTCCTCACCTGCCCAAACGGCAAATATCTCTGCTGGCTCAACAATGCCCTGCTCCTATTCGATATACACGATGCATACAGATTTTGCTTGTTTTGATCAAACGATTATTAAGGTTATTATCTTTTGAGGGCCTCGTTTATTGCCTGTTTAGAGCGTATAAACCCCGAAACGATATTACTTATCCATACATTATTGCCGAAAACGCTTGTCGAATCAACAAGAGAAAGTCATAAATTCATAATGACTTATGATATCTCCCTTAGACCGTAGAGGCACGACGTGTCGTGCCCTAAAATATCGTTCCATAACAAACGCGTGCCCCACCTGATTCCCTAATCCCTGATCACCTAATTACCCGATCCCTGATTACCTAATCCCTGGTTATTTGATCCCTTCACTTGACGTACTTGTTTAGCGTAGAGAACCAGGAACGGAACGATCAAGGGGCGAGAGCAAAGATGGTGGGATTTCGCCAAAGCGTTGCAACTGGACGAGATAGTCGAGGATCGGGATGGAATGTTGGCGGGCGGTGACGAGGATACTCGATAAAATGGCATGAGTGTTCGCACCCTCTCGTGTGCGGTTACAGCCATTGGTCTTGCGGGTGATGACGGCAGGTCGCAACATGCGCTCGGCCTGATTATTCGTAGCTTCCAACGAATCGACATACAAGAAACGCAATAGATGAGGGCGGTGTTTGCGCAAACGGTTGGCAAAACGGAGATTGTCAGGCTGGGTCAGCCTGCGTTGGGGTCCCATCAAAGCGTCGAGACGCGCCTCCAAGTCCTGGGCCTGTTGGAAGAACGAGAGCGGATCCAGGCTGGATTTGTGCACCTTGAGAGCCAACGCTTCCTGCAATACGATCGTCACTTGGCGGGCAAAGTGCAGGGCCCGTCCACTTTGGTTTTCCTGCATCTCCTTCAGTTCCCGCAGCAGATGCCCCACGCATTTTTGCTTCAGCCAGGTCTTCAATCGCTGTTGGTCGTACGCCACAAAACCATCCGAAACCAGGATCCCTTTGAATTCGGCACCCAGAATATCCACCAGTACATCACTGCTGCGATTATCCCGGATGGCATACACGCTGGCTTCGGAATTGGTAAACACCCATAACCAGGCCGCCAGCGTTCCCATACGCCAACCGGTTTCATCGGTATACACCACACTACACTTTCGAATGGCCTCTACCAGTTCTGCATACACAGGCCGGGCGGTGCGAGCCAGTCGCTGATCAGCCTGACACCATCCACTGCGGCTTACTTTCAGTCCAAAGGTATCTTGCAGAACTTCACTCACTTTGCCGTACGAAACTCCCAGGCGATGCTTAAGGTCGGCTGCCAGGGCTTTGGCGCGCGGCCCCACCAGCACGCCTGCCGCTCCACTCGCTGGCGAAGTCTGTTCCGGATGGCGCGACCTCACTCGTCGTTGACAGACCCGGCAATAGCCACTGAAGGTCACGAAACGCGTCGTCTTCACTTCCACCACTGGAATATCTGTGACATACTGCTCATGCTTGCGGATCTCTCGCAACTTGCCACCACATTCCGGGCAGCCCTCCAGTTGGGCGGTCTTCGTCTCGAATACTGGTTGGATCGTGAGCAGACTGCGATGCACAAACTTTCCTTGCCCTGCCTTGCGTCCCGGTTTCTTTGGCCTCTCCACCCATTCCCGGCGCGCAAACGGTGTCGCCTGGCGCTTCCCCGCCCGTCTCAATTCTTCCACTTCGACCTGCAAAAGCTCCACCTGCTTCTGCAGTTTCTGAATGATCGCCAAAGCTTGCGCCAACTGCTGCTCCAGTTCGGCAATCCGTTTATCCTTCGTGTCGGGCACAGGTTTCTGGTTCCGTCGTTTGCTCACAGGTTCAGTGTACAATTTCCAACACCCCTTTGACAAGAGTCGTTTGCCCTGTCTTTTTCAACACCTTCGTCCCTTTACAAATTATTGCTTTTGCACGCTAAACAAGTACCACTTGACATTAGAACATTAGTTCTGTATAATCGCTTCTATACTGAGTGATCATAAAATGATTCAATCTTCCTCTTTATCCAGG
>CAZPCR010000573.1:0-2089 GCA_964585035.1 uncultured Anaerolineaceae bacterium | reverse complement strand
TCTCAGGTGAGGCAGCATCAAGCTGCCATCAACTATGTCGACGATGTGAATCGTCGACGCGCTAAATGACCGAAGGTGTAGGTGTTTTTCCTGCTCGCCGAAGTACACGATTATGCCAAAGGCCGATAATCCGTTTTTCTTTGAACCTTTGTACCTTAATAATTAAATAAATAATATTGCTAGCCGGGTTCTCGGCTAGCAATATGTGATTAGTACCGTTTTCGTGCCTAATGCTCTTACTGGCAGGTTTTGTTAAGTATCTCTTTTCCAAGTGTAAGGCATTACCCTGCCCACATTACTCATATGCCAATGTATCTCTCACCGTCAGGCTCGATGCGCGATGAGCGGGCAAGGCACTCGCCACTGCACCTATGAAAAGGATGCCGATCAGCCAGACAAAGATGCCCTTTAGATCATATACCGGGGCCATAGGTGACTGCATGATGGCGGTACCCACCCCCGAGGCCAGCACGATCGTGATTGGGAAAGACAGTAATACACTTACTACCCAGCTTAACAAACCGATGATCATCCCTTCGACCAGCACGATGCCCTGAATGTTAAGGTTTGAAGCTCCGATAGCGCGCATCACACCGATCTCTCGCGTCCGCTCCAGGACGTTGATGCTCATGGTGCCGGTCAACCCCAGGCCACCCACAATTGCGATCAGGATGGCCATGAAGAGCAGAAAATAAACCAGCACATCCGTCTGCGATTTTTGTTGTTCGGCCCAATCGGTGCTCGTCTGCATCGAAGTCACCTTAATGCCGTTCGCATCGAAGAGCGCTTGCAGCCGGTCGTTTACGACCTTCTGGCTGGCGGCCGTATGAGTACTAGTTATCACACGCAGGGAATAAACCTGGCCGGGTTGATCCGTCAGGCGGCTGATATATTCGTAGTTCGTGTATATGAGCGGTGGGTTCACGTTTCCCGTCAACTGGTAAAAACCGATCACCTGCCATTTGTATTCCGTTCCATTTATTTTGATCGTAAGCCAATCGCCGACCTTTAGATTTGGCCTGATCTTCAATAACTGGTTGCCGACGACCACCGCATCCTCGTCACCCGAGGTCAGCCAGCGTCCCTGCGACATGATGGGTTTGATCAATGTTGAATTGGAAGGAGGCGCAACAAAAAGTATCTGAGTGCCGGCATCGTCCTTGTTGGCGGATAATAAGGTTCCGCTGATTTCCAACCATCCTTCTGCACTTGTCACACCGGGAACCGATTCCGCCATGGCGGCTACTTTATCAAAACTATAGGCGTGGTCGAGCGACACATTAATATCGGCCAGGAAATAACCTTGAATATCCTGCATCGTCTTGTCGAATGAAGCCCACAAGTTAAAAACTGCAATGAAGATGGCGCCGCCCAGGATCAGCGTGAACAAAGTAAGCGCAAGACGCGACTTGCGCCGGAAGGTGTTCCGTAAAGAAATAAGGATCGGGCGGGGGAGCAGGATGCCCCTTCGATTTGTGGAGGAAGTCTTTGGTTTTGTATTTCCACCCAGCCCGTAATCGTTGAAGGCTTCACGGACCGTAATACGAACGCTACGCATCAGTGGATAAATAGCAGCCAATAAAGGAACAACCAGGGCTACAAAGGTCTGTTGAATGACGGTCTCAGGATAGATTTTCAACGGCCCCTGGTCAAACCCCAGCCAGGCTGCCATGCTTCCAACCAGGGCGTAACTCCTTGAAGCGGCCAACGGGATCGAGATCAGTAACGAAACCAGGCCGAAAGACAGGATCAGGACAATATACATTCCCACAAGCTGACCGGTGCTGGCTCCTGTGGCTTTCATGATACCGATCTGGCGGGTCTGTTGGGTCATCAGGGAAGTGACGGTATTGACGATCAGGAAGGCACTCAATATCACCGTAAGCCAGCCAAGGATACTTAATACAAACATGACGCCCTGGGTCACGCTCCAGGCGTAGTAATGGCCAGGTTCATAAACGTCAACAAAGGAAACAGTACTCCCGCCGTCCTTGAGACGATTGGAGACCAATTGGGCGACTGCTTCGACGTGTGCCTGGTCGGTGGGATTATCGGTAACGCTTACAGACAGCTGGGTGAAGTCGGTCGG
>CAZPCR010000572.1:0-2095 GCA_964585035.1 uncultured Anaerolineaceae bacterium | reverse complement strand
AATGGGCAAAGACCTGGTCTAGTGTCACTTCGTCGCCGCCGAGCGAAGCCTTCAACTCAGCCGGCGTGCCAATCGCGGCAATGCGGCCTTCATGCATGATCGCTACACGGCTGCACAGAGTATCGGCTTCTTCCATATAGTGGGTGGTTAATATGATCGTCGTTCCAAAATTTGACTTCAGCAGACGGATATGTTCCCAGACCGAGCCGCGTGCCAAGGGGTCCAGGCCGATCGTAGGCTCATCCAGGAACAGGATCGGTGGACGATGCAGCATGGATTGAGCGATTTCAAGGCGGCGGATCATCCCGCCCGAATAAGTGCTGACCAGCTTCCGGGAAGCGTCTTCAAGCTGCATTAAATTCAACGATTGCTGGATGCGTTGTTCCCGTTCCACTCCGTTAATGTCATATAACTTGGCGAACATCAACAGATTTTCATAGCCGGTGAGTGCCCCATCCGCTGAAAGCAGCTGGGGTACATAGCCGATCCTGCGCCGGACGCTGCGGGCTTGATGGACGATATCGAAGCCCGCCACCAGCGCCGTGCCGCTGGTGGGCGGTAAAAGGGTGGTAAGCATCTTTAAGGTGGTTGTCTTTCCCGCGCCATTGGGTCCGAGCAGGCCAAAAATTTCCCCGTCCTTCACCGAGATGTTCAAGTCGTCGACAGCGGCGAGCGAGCCAAACCGCCGGGTCAGTTGTTTGGTTTCCAGGATATTCATTTTATCTTTCCGTATTTAAATTGAGTTCCTCGTGTTCGAGCATGAATAATTCCCTCAAAATTTGCATCGCCCGCGAGACTGCTTTCAAGTCATCTTCGGCCAGGTTCGACATTTTTTCGGCAATATATTTCTGGGTATGTTCGTAGGCGGCACTAAGTTCATCATGCCCCTGGGGAGTGAGTGAAAGGCAAACCCTGCGGCGGTCTTCACTGTGGCCGGTACGACTGATTAGTTTGCGGCTAACCAGGCCATCGATCAACTTGGACATGGATGGCAGGGTCAGCCCAATATGAGTTGCCAGATCGGATAGCGAAGCACCATCATGTCGATTTACAAATGACATGGCCCGGAATTGAGGTACGCTGATATCCGCCGCCCGTCGTTCACGGAGCTTGGCTCGAATGGTGCGCATGACAATGGGTACGACATCCAATACTTGCTGAGCGGTGTCTTGAATAGTTTTTGTCATTTTGTTTCTTTCTCTAATAGTTTTATTATCTAATTGTATTCTTATTCAACTACCTGTCAAGGGCAGGTAAATGCAGGTTTCTTCCCACATCTCGAGTATGAATTTCCGGTAAATGGGCATCGTGTTCTCGCGTGGATGCTCTGGATTTTTAACTCACTAATAGAGAATGTCGAAAATGCAACCGATCTCTTTGGCGCGGCGCTAGCATGACGAAAATAACGAAGGCTTGAGTGGCTACAATCGCGAAACCCAAAAGGCCTATTGCTTTTCAATGAGGTAGGCGATACTATAAACAATATTCATAAGGAGAGTGACATGCGCGTTTATAAAATCGTGGCATTATTCGCCTCGGTCAGCTTAATATTGGCCTGTAATTTTCCAACATTTGCTCCGGCAAGCCAGTCCCCATCACCAACCCCCACTACCGCTGGCGTAAATCCTCTTGATACAGCTACTTCTGTACCAGCAACCTTTACAGCCGTACCAACGATAACTCAAACGGCGACCATTGTGCCCACACCAAGCGTCCCCCAGGTAACTCCCATATCCGCGGGCGTCAACTGCCGTTCCGGTCCGGACGTTAGTTATCCCTCATCCAGCTCCATCGCTCTCGGAGGGATCGCCCAAATCGCAGGTCGAAACGACGACTCGAGCTGGTGGTATGTCCGTGACCCATTTAGCCCAGGCAGTTTTTGCTGGGTATCTGCCGCTGTCGTAACCACAGCGGGCAACCTGGCTGGTATACCTGTCATCGCACCCCCGGCCGCCATCGTAACGAATGTTACTGCCAATGCAGACGTAGCTTCGCCTGTAATGTGCGGCGGACCAAATGTTGTTAATTTCAGCGGGAGCATCACCACCAACGGCCCGGCGAAGGTCAGCGTCCAATGGGAACTTACCGGGGATAA
>CAZPCR010000571.1:0-2096 GCA_964585035.1 uncultured Anaerolineaceae bacterium | reverse complement strand
CATCGTCCCTACATTCAGATGCGGTTTGTTCCTCTCAAATTTCTGCTTCGCCATTGTTAGCTCCTTCTGGTTATGCGGCTAATATTTCTTCCGCGACTGACTGCGGTACAGGTGCGTAGTGGTCAAATTCCATACTAAAAACACCGCGGCCTTGTGTAGCCGAGCGGAGTTGGGTAGCGTATCCAAACATGTGAGCCAGGGGCAGCAAAGCGCGCACGGCTTGTGCGTTACCGGGCCGGACTTCCATGCCAAGGATATTGCCGCGGCGGCTGTTGATCTGGCCCATCACATCTCCCAAGAATTCCTCGGGCACTACAACTTCGACCTTCATCATTGGCTCAAGCAAGACCGCCCCACCTTTATGTACGCCTTCCTTGAAGGCCATCGAGGCAGCCATCTTAAAAGCCATTTCGTTCGAGTCTACTTCGTGATATGAACCGTCGATCAAAGTGACCTTCAAATCCGTCACAGGATAACCGGCCATGACTCCGCTCTCAGCAGCTTCCTTGATGCCTTTTTCGACGGCAGGAATATATTCACGCGGGATGGAACCGCCAAAGATCTTATTTTCGAAGATCACGCCGGAACCGCGCTCGCCAGGCGCCATGGAGATCACGACATGACCATACATACCGTGGCCGCCTGATTGCTTGGCATATTTTAGGTTTACTTCAGGCACGGACCGTGTTATTGATTCGCGGTAGGCCACACGCGGCGCCCCCACGTTTGCCTGGACGTGAAACTCACGCAGCATACGGTCAACGATAATGTCGAGATGTAACTCGCCCATCCCGGAGATGATCGTCTGGCCGGTCGTTTCGTCGGAGCGAACGCGAAAAGTTGGGTCTTCTTCGGAAAGTTTCCGAAGAGCTTCACCCATCTTTTCCTGGTCGGCTGTGCTTTTCGGTTCGATTGCGATGGAAATTACGGGTTCTGGGAATGTAATGTTTTCGAGGACGACCTGTTTGTTGTCACAAAGCGTATCGCCTGTGAAAGTCTCTTTGAATCCGAGAGCCGCGCCGATGTCCCCAGCCCGCACTTCCGTGATGTCCTCTCGGCGATCGGCATGCATACGGATCAAGCGGCCGATGCGTTCACGCTTGCCTTTTGTGGAATTGCTTACCATTTGCCCTTGCGAAATAACGCCTGAGTAGACGCGGAAATAAGCCAGGCGCCCAACATATGGATCAGTAACGATCTTGAAAACGAGGGCACTTAAAGGTGCGTCATCTTTTGGAGGCAGCTCAATGGTAAGCTCACTGCTTCCGGGCTCCGAGCCTTTAACTGGTGGTATCTCTGCAGGGGATGGTAAATAATCAACAACGGCGTCCAAAAGCACCTGGACACCTTTGTTTTTGAGAGACGACCCACATAGGACGGGATAAGCTTTATTCTCAACTATCGCCTTGCGAAGCGCCGACTTCAACTCATCGATGCTGATTTCCGCACCTTCCAAATATTTAACCGTAAGATTATCGTCAAGTTCGGCGATCTTTTCGACCATTTGTTGACGAGCTTCCTGTGCCGCTTTTACCATTTCGGCAGGAATGTCAATATCTTTTGGGTCTTTTCCGAGGTCATCTTCCCAGATAACCCCCGTCATCGTAAGTAGATCAATAATACCTTTGAAACCGGCTTCGACACCGATTGGTAATTGAAGCGGGATGGGGTTGGCACCCAGTCGATCGATAATAGTTTGAATGGTGCGTTCATACGATGCACCAATGCGGTCCATTTTATTTACGAAACAAATACGTGGCACCCCGTAGCGGTCCGCCTGTCTCCAAACGGTTTCGCTCTGAGGTTCCACGCCTTGTACAGCGTCGAAGACCACCACCCCTCCATCAAGGACGCGTAAAGAGCGTTGGACTTCGGCGGTGAAATCAATATGGCCGGGCGTATCGATCACATTGATCTGGTAGCCCTTCCATTCCAAGGATATGGCTGCCGAAACGATCGTAATGCCTCGTTCGCGTTCCTGCGCCATCCAATCGGTAACGGTTGTGCCATCGTCCACCGAACCGATGCGGTGCGTCTTACCGGTATAAAACAAGATACGCTCGGTAGTTGTCGTCTTACCGGCGTCGATGTGGGCA
>CAZPCR010000570.1:0-2097 GCA_964585035.1 uncultured Anaerolineaceae bacterium | reverse complement strand
TTGATACAAAGCGGGACTGCTTTCACCGTCCTAGTGGGTTTTGCCTTTGGAAAATTAAAATTAAGCAAGACAAGCGTGGTCTTCCTGGGTCTTTTCGTCGTCTTATATGTTTTTTGGATCCTGGTTGGTTTCCCGCAAGTGGAGACCGGAAAAAACGCTTTTTATGCTGTGATCAATATCCCATTCACCTGGAATATGATCTATGCGGTAAACCGGGGCACAAAAGTCCTAATGTTTCTTGCTTATTTTTTCTTCTATTCCAACCCGCCGAAGGATGAAATTTTCCTGGCACAAGCCGCCATCGCCGCAAAAAAACCGGTGGTCGACGACTAAGCCGAAGTTAATACCATTTCATAAACACATAAAAAAACGAATGGGAGCTTGGGGAGTCGGGCCCATTCGTTCTTTTTTATATTTCATGATTCCTTTTAAATTATCCCGATTTGTTTTCCAGCAGTGGCGATCACGTCCATGGCTCGATTGATTTCTGAAGGCTCATGCGCGGCAGTGATCGTAGCACGCAGACGCGCGGCGCCTTCCGGCACCGCCGGCGAGACCACCGGTAAAACGAAGACATCGTGATGCTGCGCTTCGCGCGTCATCAGGAAGGCCTGTTCATCCGAGCCACAAAGAACAGGCACAATGGCAGTAGTTGTCAAAAGCGTATCAAAGCCGGCACTTTTCAATCCGCCGATAAAGAGCCGGGTATTCTCGTTTAATTTTTCGATGCGCCATGGCTCATCCAGGATGACCTTGAACGCTTCATTCGCAGCGGCGGCTTGCGCCGGAGGCAGCGCCGCGGAGAAAATATAAGCGCGGCTGGCATGCCGAAGGTAATTTATCAAATCTTTCCTGCCCGCTACATATCCCCCCACTGAGGGGATCGTCTTGCTGAGGGTGCCCATCTTAATATCCACAGCATCTTCCATGCCAAAATGCTCTTCAATTCCAGTGCCCCTTTTGCCTAGGATTCCTACCGAATGCGCTTCATCGATCATTAAATACGCACCATATTTTTTGCAGACCTTCACCATATTCGGCAGGTCGATCACGTCGCCATCCATCGAAAAAACCGCGTCTGCTATCACTAGCTTCGACACATCATCTGGTATCTGTTCAAGCCGGTGCTCCAAATCCACCATGTCGTTGTGCTTGAAGCGCCGGAACTCCGCCCCGGACATCAGGCACCCGTCCACAATGGAGGCATGGTTAAGTTTATCGGACAACACATAATCTCCGCGGCCCATCAACGTCGAGATGACCGTCAAATTGGTCACATATCCCGAAGTATACGTAATGGCGGCTTCCGCGTGCTTAAAATGGGTGATGGTCTCTTCGAGTTCGTCGTGGAGCGATAAGGTACCGGCCAGTGTGCGCACGCCGTTTGTAGCGGTGCCAAACTTATCTATGGCTTGCTTGGCTGCGGCATTGATGCGCGGGTGACCAATCAGACCTAGATAACTGTAAGAAGCATACATTCCCATTTCGCGGCCGCGCACTATCACTTTTGCCCCACCGCGAATTTCCTCGATGGGTTGGTTGTAAAAATAAAGATCATTAGTTTTAAGCATGGAAACGCGGTCGGTAAACACCTGGATGCGGCGCTTGACGGCATCATCTTTGTTAAATTCCATTCTCGGCTCCGATAAAAAATACTTTGATAAATATCCTGTGAAATAACTTTGCGAGACTAAATCCACCTTCGCAGGGTTAGTTTCAAGTGTCTTAGTTTAGCTGAGGCAAAGTCAACTGTCAACGCGGGTTACCAATTGCAGGAGGCAGCAATGGCATTCAAGATCTATACGGGTTCAAGTACCATGATCGGGATTCGACGCGTCGTCATCTTTTGATAGTCGAGATAGTGGGGATGCTTTTCAGTGACAAACTTCCAAAGACTGATATATTCATCGCCTTGGGCTTCGCGTGCCTTCACCGGGATCGTTTTTCCCTTTACCTCGATCGTCGCACGCGGCTCTTTCTTCAGGTTTACGAACCAGTCCGCTTGTTTTTCTCTCCCCCAATTGGAAGCCACTAATAAGTATTTATCCTCATGATCGAAATAAGCAACCGGCACTGAACGAGCCTTGCCCGACTTGC
>CAZPCR010000569.1:0-2098 GCA_964585035.1 uncultured Anaerolineaceae bacterium | reverse complement strand
TCGGAAAGGACATACCAAAACAGCACTACAACAAGCGCCAGGGGTAATACCTTCTGGAATTGAACTCCCACGTCGATGCCGGGGGATTGTTTGTCAAATTCGGTTTCTTCGTTTTTCCGGTCCTTTTCAAAAACCGCACCTAACCCCATCAAAAGCGAGCCGCAAACCCATCCGAGGCTTACAAAACTGCCGGCGTGATAATTTCCCAGCAGTACAAGAGATATATGGACATAATCCGAAATAAGGAAAGCGCCCCATGCGGCACCCAGGAATTTTGCTGTATGGCGCGGTACCCAATTCGCAAGCGAAAAATTCGCCAATAAAATAAGCAGGATGCAATCTGCGATCGGTGCGCTGACAGTGATCAGGGAATCAAGCCGTAGGGGTGCCGGGTCAGAGATGGGCCGTACGAATAATAAAAAACCCAAAGTCACAACTACACCCGATGAAATGATCGCATCCAGGATGAACCTGAAGCGGGTGGGGGCATGCCGGCTTCTGAAAGGGAATTGCAGGAGCGCATATCCGGCCAGGAGACAGCCCAAAAAATTAATGATATTTGCAGTAATGGATGTTAAAGTCGATCCGCCGATCAATGAAAGGACATAATCCATCAAAAATGCGCCTGTTAGCCAGGTGAGCTGGGCGAAACCCAGGATCAGCCATGCGCGCCTTGCGGATACCGGCATATTAGGTATCGAGATAAATATCAATATTGCCGCTGCGGCAGATGCAGTCAGGATCGCTATATTTTCTGTCAGCGCCCGGCCAGGAGAATCTGCAGGTAGAAAGGCTGTAAGAAAAATATAAATGATAATGAAGATCAGAGATTCAAGCAGGATCCCCCTGCGCTTAATAGGTTTTGGAAAGAGCCCGGCTAAAAACGTTTGCAAATCAACTCCAAGAAACTCTTATTACAGAATATTCACCCGGCATGGCTTCTTCGTGACCTTGGCAAAATCCTCTGGAAGAGGATCCCAGAAAAGTATAAAACATTTAAGGACTAATAGACAACTTCTTAATAGGAATTCTCATCGTTATAAGTAGTTTGAATTATAACAACTTCCAGAAAAGAACAAGGAGGCCACATGGGCCTCCTTGTTCAATATTGAGTGATTGCTTACTTACCCAATCGGCGTTACCGGTGTACGGGTTGGCAGTGGAGTGTTTGTCTTAGATGGAATGATGATCTGCGTTGGCGTCTTCGACGGAGTCACCGGCGTCGGCGTGGATGTCTTGGTCGGTGTGCTGGTCCTTGTCGCCGTATTGGATGCTGTCGGCGTACTGGTCTTCGTCGGTGTATTGGATGGCGTCGGGGTCCTGGATGGCGTAAATGTTGTAGTGGGTGTAGCGGTCTTTGTCGGCGTAGCGGTCTTTGTCGGCGTGTTGGTAATCGTCGGGGTCCTGGATGGCGTAAACGTCAGGGTCGGCGTCGAGGTCTTGGATGGTGTTGGAGTGTTGAAAGGTACGGCGGCAACGTTTAGGACACATCCATTAGAGAGGGTCACACTCAATCCGAATGAGTTGGCCGGCACAATACCGGACCAAGCCGCATCTGCAGTGAGGAAATCAAATCTGAGGGTGTCAGAAGTTCCACCGTTGATCGTATATACACCACCAGCAGTCCAATTGGACGGGGAATTGATGTCATCCGTACCGGTCAAAGTTGAGCTATTGAACATAATATCATTAAGAGTCTGGCCAGGATTGGCCCCATCGTAAGACGTCCAGGTGAATATAAGGCTCGAAAGATCAGTATCTTGGCCGCTAGCGCTGTTAATATTTATATTTACTCTCGGTTTTCCTCCACTGGTGGTCTGTGAGAAAGTCCCCAGCGAGAACTGCGAGCAGGCAAAGGTTGGCGTTGCAGTCGGCGTATTTGTCTTGGTCGGTGTCGAAGAAGGCGTGCTCGTATTTGTGGGCGTAAACGTTTGCGTAGGCGTTGACGTTTTCGTAGGCGTGGACGTATTCGTAGCCGTGCCTGTTTTCGAAGCCGTGGCAGTCGGAAGAGGCGTATCCGTGGGTATCGGTGTGTTCGTATCGGCAAGACCTACGCCGGGCATGGCGATCGAACGCGACGTCCGGAAGGTTTCCACCA
>CAZPCR010000568.1:0-2107 GCA_964585035.1 uncultured Anaerolineaceae bacterium | reverse complement strand
CATTGATTTCTTCCATATCATGGCTCCTCTCATCGATCGTTGGACCACAGGGCAGCTGACTGCCTCCTCATTAACTTTCAACTTTCATCTTTAGGCTCTTTATCTTTTTTAATGGATCGTTCATGGATAAATCGTTCTAGGTCCTCGGGTCGCACACGTACCATTTTCCCGATCCTCACCGTTGGGATATCCCCGCACTTCAACAGCGAATATACAAGTGAGCGGCTGACGTGCAGTATCTCTGCCACTTCCTTGATATTCAATAAACGGACTTCCATTTTTAATTCTCCATGAAAAGCAAATTAACCTGTCTTCATTATATAGAACGGATGTTCTAGAGTCAAGCGAAGCACTGTCCAGCGTGTATCAGGGCTTACAGACTTTTCGCAATTTGGCTAGATTGGCATCCAAAAATGGAATCAAACCCGATTCATTGCATCTCTCCCCGTGACTTGCTCTTCCACGATCTCTTTCCCCCCCCACCAATTTCCAACTTACCAATTTACCAATCTACCAATACCCACCCCACCTCCCTGTTATGATAAACTGACAGGTATCCATGATCACTTTCCGAAATGTCCCACCATGCAGTCTATATTAGTCACGGGCGGAGCAGGCTTTATCGGTTCGAACTTTGTCCGGTATCTGCTTAATGCAGAAGCCGGCGTCCAGGTTGTTAACCTCGACGCCCTCACCTATGCCGGATCGTTGGAAAATCTTATCGGCCTGCAGCCCGAGGGCAAGCCTTCACGCCATACCCTCATCAAGGGCGATATCTGCGATAAAGATCGGATGATCGACTTGCTGCGTGAGCACCAGATCGATACCATTGTTCATTTTGCCGCCGAGACTCACGTGGATCGCTCCATACTCGACCCCGTTGCTTTTTTCCAAACCAACGTGATTGGCACGCTCACTCTGCTCGAAGCCGTCCGTAAGGTCTGGCTCACCGATAACCTTTTACCGCGCGACCGGGTACGCTTTCACCACGTCTCCACCGATGAGGTCTATGGCTCGCTTGCTCCCGGTGAGCCTGCGTGGCTGGAGACGTCACCCTATGCTCCGAACTCCCCGTACGCCGCCTCCAAAGCCGCCAGCGATCACCTGGTGCGCGCCTATGGGCATACCTATGGGCTTCCCTATACAATTTCGAACTGTTCCAATAATTATGGCCCGCGTCAATTCCCCGAAAAGCTCATCCCGCTCATGGTCCTGAACGCCTTGTCAGGTAAACCACTGCCTGTGTATGGAGACGGGGGACAGATCCGCGATTGGCTGTTCGTGGACGATCATTGCGAAGCCATCCATTCCATCCTTACCGGGGGCAGGCCGGGTGAGACCTACAATATCGGCGGTGGCAATCAGCCCGATAATTTGACCATCGTCAAGACCATCTGCGATATTTTGGATGAAGTCCGGCCGGGCCTCACCCCTCACGATCTGATTAATTTCGTACCCGACCGTCCGGGCCACGACCGCCGCTATGAGCTGGATATCACCCGCATCCGGCGTGACCTGGGCTGGCAGCCGCGCCACTCGCTGGCCGAAGGGCTGCTTGAAACCGTTCATTGGTATCTCGATAATCCGGATTGGGTTCGATCCATTCTTCAACAGCCCGGTTACGAATCCTGGCTTGACAAAAATTACACCCACAGGGAGGGACGCACATGAAAGGGATTATCCTGGCGGGCGGGCGCGGTACACGTCTTCACCCGCTGACATTGCCGATCAGCAAACAGCTCCTGCCTGTCTACGACAAGCCCATGATCTACTATCCTTTGGCCATGCTGATGCTGGCGGGCATCCGTGATGTCCTGCTCATTAGCACTCCCGACGACCTGCCGCTCTTTCGCCGCTTGCTGAAGGACGGCAGCCAATGGGGGCTGAGCTTTACCTATGCCGAGCAGGCCCAGCCGCAAGGTCTTGCCGATGCGTTTCGTGTCGGCGCGGAGTTTGTCGCGGGTAGGCCGTCTTGTCTTATCCTGGGCGATAACATTTTCTTCGGTCAGGGTCTGCCAGAGACTCTGCGACGGGCAGCCACTCTAACCGAGGGCGCGCTGATCTTCGCGTATGTCGTACGCGACCCCGAAAGATACGGCGTGGTGGA
>CAZPCR010000567.1:0-2112 GCA_964585035.1 uncultured Anaerolineaceae bacterium | reverse complement strand
GAGGTTTCCACGCCCTGTGAAAGATGCGGAGTCAGTCCGAGCGATTTAATGACCTGGATCACTCCTTCCACCTGTTCAGGTGTGGCGTTGGGTTTCATAATGATCATCATAGTATCCGTCTCCATATAAGGTTAATAGTCAGACAATCCAAAATTTATTGAGCGCCGATCAAATCGGGGCGGAGCTTGACTGCCTCGCGTAAATACACGTGTGTAATGGCTGACTGCGGACGGTCGGTGTTCCAATGTACAAGTACCCGGATCACGTGCGGCAGGCTATCCGGCACCGGAATTTCGCGTGCGCAGACCATAGGGACAAGTCCCCAGCCCATTTGCCGGGCTCCCTGCGCGGGAAACGTCGAAACGAGGTCTTCCGTTACCGTGAAAAAAACACTGGCGATATCTTCCGGGTCCATACCGGCATTGGCCTTTAAAATTGCATCCAGCAATTCGCGTGTAGCTTTCAAGATCAGGTCAGGCTCGTCGACCGAGACAGTGATCGCTCCACGAACACCACGAATAGTCATAATAGCTCCTTGGCAAGATATTTTGTAATTACGCCCCACCCCATCCCTCCCCTAAAGGGGAGGGGGTATTCCGAATTTTTGGTATTGGCGGGCATGCGCCCGCCAATACCAAAAATTCGGGTACTTTTAAACCACGATCGCGGAGATGAAACGGGTGTGAGTAGTTTCGACATTATTAGTCCGGTAATTAATAAAAAAAGAGCGAGACCGTGTGGTCTCGCTCTTAAGTCATCCAGTTTGTTCTCTGTATCTACTTAAGCGCCGCCAACGGCAACCGTGTTTCGGAGGCCGTAATAAAAGTAGAACGCAAACCAAGACTGCGACTTAAGCATATTGGTGTCTATTTTACGCGGTTGAACCAAACACGTCAAGAGCGGATTTTGAGCAATGTCAGGGCGTCACGATAGCTCCCGGCGAATTCTTTGGCGGTGTCAATAGGAGAAGCACTCTCGCCAATCGTCCGGACACATGCCGACCCGACGATGACCCCATCTGCCATGGCGCCCACGGCTTTTGCCTGCTGCGGAGTACTGATGCCGAACCCAACACAGATCGGCAGCGAAGTGTGTTGTCGTAGGCGCGCAACCAGCTCTTGTAACCCAATAGGAAGGTCATTGCGCACACCTGTTACGCCAGCTACACTGACGAGATATATGAAGCCCTGCGCCTGGCGTGAAATCAGCTCCATCCGGTCGGGAGGTGTTGTAGGAGCCAGCATATAGATCAGAGGCAGGTCCGCCTGGGTGGTAGTTGGTTTACCGCCGGCGTGCCTGAAGTCTCCTGCTTCCTCGAGAGGCAGGTCGGGGATGATGAACCCGTCCACACCGGCAGAGCGCGACTGTTCGATGAATTTATCCAAACCAAATGCCAGGATGGGGTTGTAGTAGCCCATCAGCACCAACGGAATAGTGACGCCTCGCCTACGCAACTCTGTCACAGCCTCCAACGATTTCTTTACCGTGATACCTTTTTCGAGCGCGATTTGCGTGGCTTTTTGGTTGACGGGCCCGTCAGCCAACGGATCGGAGAAGGAGAGACCCACCTCGATCAGGTCTGCGCCGTTCTTTGCCAATGCTTCGATGACATCCAGCGACGTTTCCAGGGATGGGTACCCAACCGGGAAATACGGCATGAAAATGGGTTTGTGTTCGAATGCAGAATCAATGCGGTTCATAGGTCCATCTCTTTGATCACGGTATTCAAATCCTTGTCCCCTCGCCCTGAGAGATTGACAAGGATCACCTGGTCTTTTCTCATCCGCGGGGCGCGCTTAATCACTTCTGCTACTGCGTGCGAGGACTCCAGGGCGGGGATGATCCCCTCCGATTTGCACAGTCGCGAGAAGGCAGACAGCGCCTCTTCGTCCGTTGCCGAGGTGTAAAATGCCCGCTCGGCATCGCGCAGCATGGCATGTTCGGGTCCGACGGCGGCATAATCGAGACCAGCCGAAATGGAATGTGTTTCTGCGATCTGGCCGTCCTGGTCCTGGAGCACAAAGGTGCGCGTGCCGTGGATGACGCCCAAGCGCCCGCGCAGCGGGTCACCAAAACGCGCGGCATGTTTGCCGGAGGCGATGCCGCTCCCAC
>CAZPCR010000566.1:0-2122 GCA_964585035.1 uncultured Anaerolineaceae bacterium | reverse complement strand
TGTCAGATCACATTCGTAGAGATCTATACACGATGACATTCCCCAATCGTTCGGCGTCATTTCCTTGGTCATTTGGTGATCCTTATAGGTGAGAAATAGTTTTTGTGCCGGCCACTCGAAATCGTGATCGATTTCTCGTGAACCACTTGTTATCTTTCCTGAAAAAATCGGGGCAGGGCAAAAGCCTGCAACAGTATTAAAAGATTAAGAACCTATCCGAGGCTGAACCTGCCTGATTCCATGCCGCTCGTTCAGATATCATCTGACTCAAACCATGTCGAGCGGAATAAAAGCAACCTTCGAATAGACTCTCTATATGGATTGTCAACCCAAAGTGCCAGTCTGTCAATTCATTTCCGCCGTACCAAAGAGGGATAAATCTGTCAGTTTAAGATTTGTTAGTTAATACATCTTGCCGCGAAGAGGGTTTGGCTGTATGCTTATGAAAAGTGGGACACCCAATGCTTATACACAAAGAACTCACACATCAAAATATTGACAAGCAACTTAATACGTATAGCCTGATCGTTCTGCAGATCCAATGCTTGATTTATACACCAACCGTTCGGTGCCAAGTCCTATCTTCTTACAGGAGACTAAGGCCTGCGAAGGCTTTGGAAAAAGTATTTAAGCTCAACGAAGAGGAGAATTTCATATGCCCCCACAACTGAATAGTATGAATGAAGTCAACGACTATCTGGACAAATTGGAATACCGGATCAACCTGTTAGAAACAGAAAATATTAAACTGCGTTCTTCTGTACCCGCCCAGCCGGTTATCGATGGAAATATAGTGGCGAGGTCCGTTTCCAATGCCTTGCCCAAAACAAACCTGGTCAGCCCTAATTTTCTCAAGCGCGCCTTCACGGTGTGGGGTCATTTTTTTGTCGCACAGCTATTCATCAGTGTCACCATCGGAATATGTTATGCGTGCCTGATGGCGACTCTTTTAGGATCGGTATTTAATAATTTATCCAGATACATACAGCATTAACAAATAACAGAAGCTCTGCGCAGAGCTTCTGTTATTTGTTTTTTTATCCCCAACCACTCTTCTCAGGTATTGGGATGGGCTGCTGGTTCTCCCAGCCGTTCTTGCGGAGGAATTGTTCAAAATTGACCAGGCCAGGGTGAAGTTTGCGAAGGGCGGGGATATCGGCCGTATAGGCTTCGCCTTTGAAGAAGTTGTACATCGCGACCATTTCAGGTGAAGGCGCTTTGCCGTCATTGGCAGGCGGGGCATTTTTAACCGGGCGGCCGATCACTTTAGCAAAGGTCTCTGCGATCTGCGGTTCAGATAACTCATCGCCTGCTAATTCAAGTGTTTTGCCAAGATAATACTTCGGGTCGGCAAGGGCGAGGCTTGCAAAGGCAGCGATATCTTCGACCGCTATGATCTGTTCGGTTTTATCAGGTCCAAAACCCCAGCCGGAAAAAGTACCACTAAGAATGAAAGCGCGACTGCGGTTGTAATTTTCCATGAAGGCTGCCGGGCGCAGGATGGTATATGGCACACCCAGGGTCTTGATATACTGCTCGATCATCCATTTGCTCTCGAAATGCTTCTGTCCCATGCCGCGGTCTGCAGCGCCGACGGACGAATAAACAAGATGTTTCACTCCCGCCGCTTTAGCGGCATCCGCCACGGTTTTGCCTTGTTTTATTTCATTGTCAAACCCAACTGTGGGTAACCAGTAGTTCTGCACGCTAAAGACGCCGTACGCACCTTTAAAGGCTGCAATAAGTTCGGCGCGGTTTTCCATATCGCCGGGTACAAGCTCGGCGCCCAGCGATTTCAATACCTGTGCGGCAGGCTTGCTGACATCGCGTGTCAACGCTCGTACCTTCCATCCATCCGCCAGAAGTTTTCTGGCAACCGCGCTGCCTTGCTGCCCGGTAGCACCGGTGACCGCAATAATTTTATCGTTCATAATTATGTCTCCTCTTCAACCTTACTCTTTTGTTTTCGGGCGATCTGATAACTTTTTTCCAGAAGGGCGATTGCCTTCTGGACGTCACCTGCCTCGCGCAAATAAAAACTTACCCAGCCGGTCTCGGGCAGAATGTGATGGGGCAGGGCATCACCGGCCTGGACGATCTCGTCGCGGATCTTTTTCGGGAA
>CAZPCR010000565.1:0-2132 GCA_964585035.1 uncultured Anaerolineaceae bacterium | reverse complement strand
TTAATCTCCCGCGAAAAGCTGGATTCTTATAATGTTCAATAATGACTTCACGATAAAGGTCGTCCATATTTCTCCTGCAGACTCAAAGATGTTGGATTAACTGAACACCTTTTTAACATTGTAGAGCCCGTTGATCAAAGTATCCACTTCTTCTTTGGTTGAATAGATATAGAAGCTGGCCCGCGTGGTTGCGGAAATTCCAAATTTCTCATGCAGGGGCTGTGCACAATGGTGCCCTGCGCGCACCGCAACACCGTCACGGTCGAGAATTTGTGCCACATCATGCGGATGAATACCGTCAAAAGTAAAAGAAGCCACGCCTCCCTTTTGGGAGGCAGAGGGGCCAAAGATTTTCAAACCCGGCACTTCTTCCAATCGTTCCAGCGCGTATTCGATGATTTCATGCTCGTGTCCGGCTATTTCGTCCATGCCGATGGATGAAAGGTAATCCACCGCGGCGCCAAACCCGACTGATTCTGCGATGGCGGGTGTTCCAGCTTCAAACTTGGACGGGATTGTGTTCGGGCGGAATGATCGCAATTTAACTTCCTTGATCATATCGCCGCCGCCTAAAAATGGCGGCATATCTTCCAGTAGTTTGGTTTTGCCATACAAGGCCCCAATGCCGGTCGGACCGCACATCTTATGTGCCGAAAAAGCCATGAAATCGACGTCGAGCGCCTGGACATCAACTTTAGTGTGCGGGACGGACTGCGCCCCATCCAATACGCTAATTGCACCGGCCTCGTGAGCCAGCTTGATGATCTCGGCTGCTGGTGTGATCGTGCCTAGGACGTTCGACATATGTGTAAAGGAGACCAGCTTCGGGTTCTGTTTAAGAAGAGCACGGTAAGTGTCAAGATCGAGCAATCCATCATCCGTTACCGGGATAAATTCAAGTCTGACACCGCGTTCTGCTGCCAGAATGTGCCAAGGAACCAGGTTGCTATGATGTTCCATCTCGGTCAGAATGACCATGTCGCCAGGTTTCAAATTTGTCCGCGCCCAGGTATAAGCCACAAGGTTTATCGACTCAGTTGTGTTGCGGGTGTAGATCACCTGGTGAGGGGAACTGGCATTAATGAACTTGGCGATCTTTACGCGGGCCTCCTCATACATACCAGTCGCCTCTTCTGCGAGTGTATGAACACCTCGGTGTATATTGGCATTGGAGTGTCGATAGAAGGTATTCATCGTTTCGATTACGACCTCAGGTTTTTGCGATGTGGCGGTCGTATCGAGATAAACCAACTTCACCCCTGGCCGGACTTCTCGGTTAAGAATGGGAAAATCCTTACGGATGCGATTAACGTCAAAAGTCATAGTGGTTACACACAACTATTATTCTCATGCCCTACAGTTCTTTGATCTCTAATATTCAGGGATGACTTTTTTGCTTCCCTTTTTACCGGTTGCGGTGGAACGGATCTGGTCTGAGGTGAGTGAATACCAAAGGATACGGTCCGGGACCATCCAGCCGTCGGTCAGGAATACATTTGATCGGAATTGCACTGCAACCAGCTTGTTATCCACTTGAACGACGGTCCCTTTTATCCACCCTCTTATTCGTTCGCCGGACTGTTCGTGGTCGCAAAAAACCTCAACCATGCCGCCGACGTCGAAAACGTCTTCCAAACCCGGTGCATTCATATACGTGAACTGCGGAGCACGCGCAAGGCGAACCGCCTGGCGGTGGGCAGCCGAATTTGAGCTTGTCACACGCGGCACTCGCGAGGGATGTGTCGAGTGGATCTTGGTTTTAACTGCGTGCCCAGTATTGGAAATGCTTTTGGTCGTAGTCGTAGCCTGTACAACCGTCTTCGCCGAGCTTTTCACAACAACTGCGGTTGGACGATTTCGGATCGGGCGGGTAACGACTTTCACCGATGCTTTTGTAACTTTTTTAGTATTTTTTTTTGTTTTGTTCGCCATTTTATTTCCTGACACAAATCCCTTCGATTGATTTTTAACCGGAAATTATTTCCGGCGTGCCTTATCCCATCTTTTCTAGAATCGCCTGGTGGAACCTCTCACGTACTCCTTCGTATGGAATACGCTGCATGATGGGGTCAAAAAAACCTTCTACGACCAGTCTTTCAGCGTCTTTAGGTGGGATGCCGCGCGACTTAAGA
>CAZPCR010000564.1:0-2138 GCA_964585035.1 uncultured Anaerolineaceae bacterium | reverse complement strand
GTTATGGCGTCTACCTGGATAACTGCAATTACACCACGGTCTGCGCCAACCTCACTACTAAGCCCGTTACACTCACCGGCACGAATGTCATGTCCGGCAACTATAACACCGGCTTATTCATCAATTCCAAGGGCATGATCACCATCAGCAACCTGACTGCCAGCGGCAACACTCATGGTTATGGCGCTCAATTGAACAATACATACCTTGGCGGGGCGCTTCCTCAGGATGTAACCATTACCGGTATCAACCAGTTCAATAACAACAATAACGACGGCTTGGACGTGTTGAGCAATGGCGCCATCTCCCTCACCAACGTCACTGCCGATGGCAACGGTGCATTAGGCGTTGGCAATGGTGTTTATCTGAATAACTGCAACTTGTCCGGGGCCAGCACCGGACTATGCACCAATAACACTGCTAAATCCGTCACGCTGACCGGCACGAATAACTTGTCGAATAATAATGATACCGGCTTGGTTATTCGCTCCAAGGGCGCTATCACCATTAATGGTGTGACTGCCAATGCCAATGGTAATCCGGGCTTTGGCTACGGCGTTGATTTGAGCAATCAATTTACTGGAGTTCTTCAACCGATCGTCATAACCGCAGGCACTTTCAACGGCAACGGTCTTCTCCCTTATCTCCTGGCGAGCAATGGCACCAAGACCGTCAACGACGGCCCGATGTGGTGCCCGGCTGGTATCGCTCCTGGTGGGGCAACCTGTGTCTCCTTCCCGGACCTGCAAGATCTTGTGGCTGCCGTCGGTGTCACCTTCCATCCGGCCGCGAACGGCGTGATCTGGATCCAGAACACTACCTTTGCATCGAATGGCCCCATCGTTTTCGATGGAAGCATAGCAGGAAACTGGGCTACCTGGTCCACCTTCAGTCTGACGTTGCAAGGCGGCTGGAGCGGCCCAGGCAGCACTATCTCCACCACGCCGACCACGCTTCAGGATTCATTAAGCTTCCTTCACTGGAACGCCTCAGTGACGCTCAGTGATATCGAGATCATGGGTCCGACGGGCAGTACTGCCCTGACCGTTGGAACCACCAAAAACATCGCCCTGACACGCATCAACATACACGATAATGATGGTGCGGGTGCCAACTTGGATGATTGTATCTTTGATGGTGTCACCACACATAAATGCATAGGCACCGGATCGGTCACAGTGTATTATGGCGCCTTTAACAATAATGCAGGCGATGGTTTGGACGTACATTCGAATGGTGCGATCACTGCCATAAACATTTCCGCAGTTGAAAACAATGGGAATGGTGCCTTGATTAATAACTGCAACGTGGCGAGCGGAGTTTGCACCACTACCGCTCAGCCTGTCACGTTGACCGGCTTCAACAGTTTCAACTTCAATGCCGCAGACGGCCTGGACGTTTATTCCAGGGGCGCCATCACGGTAGGCAGCATTACCGCCTTTAACAATGGGTTGACATTTGCCAGTCCCAGTTCCGGTTACGGCGTCTACCTGGACAATTGTTCTTTCAATGGGTCTGTTTGCGGCAACACGGGTGCTTATAACGTGACGCTGAACGGTTCCAACACCGCCAGCGGAAACTACCTCTCCGGTCTGACGGTTTGGACGACAGGCTCAATCACGGTTTCCAACCTTACTGCCAACGATAACGGCGTCTCAAGTACGGGTTATGGTGCCTACCTGGAAAACTCTAAATCCACTTCAACCGCAGGAACCATCATTCTCACCGGTACGAATACCTTAACCGGGAACAGTTCCAGCGGGCTTTGGATGGACAGCAAGGGCGCGATCTCGGCCGGTAACCTGACCGCCAGTAATAACGGCTTACATGCGACGTGCGCCCCCGGCGATACCTGTGACGGCCTGCGTGTATCGGCTTCGGCTGGCTTTACGCTTACTGGCTACGGGATTTTCAACGATAATAAAGACGATGGGCTTGAAGCCTACAGCCTGGGTGCCATCACGTTAACTAGCATAACTGCCATGGACAATGCGAGCCGGGGAGTGTACCTCGATAATTGCAATGGCGGAGTCCCTTGCACCAACCCCGGGGCCAATAACGTCATACTTAGTGGCTCGAACACTACCACCGGTAATCACGCCTCCGGGCTGACGATCTTTGCGACAGGCTCGATCGTG
>CAZPCR010000563.1:0-2149 GCA_964585035.1 uncultured Anaerolineaceae bacterium | reverse complement strand
TTGGGAAATATGTAATATGCCAGGAAGGGGCTGTCCTACATCTACCAATGCGCCGGCGAGCGTAGTTTTAAGAATTTTACCCGTCAATTTGGTCTTGGGTTCGAGCGCGTTGACGAGTGTTGTATCAGTTGTAACCATAGTTGAACTCCTGCGATCAATGGGGATAACAGTGGTAAATTATAATGGCCGGAAGGTGATGCGTCAATGTGAAATTAGTTGCAATTATGTATGGTTCTTCATGTGATTAATATCAGGTCTTTTGAGCAAATTCCAGAAAAAAACAAATAGAAATTCTTGACCTTATATTAGAAGTTGTGTATAGTTCAGCCCCAGTTGTAGATTTAATAAGAAACCCCAATTAAATATTAAACAATACTCAATTTTTAATTTCAGTGACTATATACCTTGTTTGATTTTTTGCAAGCAGAGATGAGATGATTGTGATGGTGTGGGTAATTAACTTTTAAGGAGAGAACCATGACAAGGATTGCCGAGTATCCTAAATTGACATCCAAAGAAATTGTGGATATGAATAAGGAATATACTTTCTTCTCATGGTCCATACAGGGACAGATCGAACCGATCCCGGTCGTGAAGGCAGAAGGGGTTTACTTCTGGGATGCCGATGGGAAGCGCTATCTCGATCTTGCATCGCAATTGGTGAATACCAACATAGGTCACCAGCATCCAAAAGTTGTAAAAGCCATCCAGGACCAAGCGGCTCGGTTAACTTTCGTAGCTCCGGGTATGGCGTCAGAGCCGCGCGGTTTGCTTGGCAAGAAATTAGCTGAGATCGCGCCTGGAGACTTGAAGAAGACCTTCTTTACCCTTGGCGGCGCAGAAGCAAATGAAAATGCAATAAAAATAGCCAGGTTCTATACCGGAAGGAATAAAATCCTGGCGCGCTATCGTTCTTATCATGGGGCGACCCATGGGGCGATTGCATTAACCGGCGATTATCGCCGCCTGCCGGTAGAACCGGCCATGCCAGGTGTGGTTCATTTCCTCGACCCCTACTGCTATCGTTGTCCTTTCGGGTGGACGCGCGAGACCTGCCACAGGGAGTGCATCAGCCACGTCGAGGAGGTCATCCAATATGAAGGACCTGACCAAATCGCAGCCATCATCCTAGAGGGTGTGACCGGCACTAACGGTCTCATCATCCCGCCTGATGATTACTGGCCGCGGATGCGTGAGTTATGCGATAAGTACGGAATTCTCCTGATATCCGATGAAGTCATGAGCGGTTGGGGACGTACGGGCGAATGGTTTGCCGTGAACAATTGGAATGTAATACCTGATATCATCACCACTGCGAAGGGAATTACCTCAGGGTACGTGCCGTTGGGAGCCGTGATCGTGCGGGAAAAGATTGCCGAATTCTTCGAAGATAAATATCTTTATGCAGGCCTGACATATAATGGCCACGCACTAGCTTGCGCCGCTGGGCTGGCTACGATCGAGGCTTACGAAGAAGACCATGTTTTCGAGAATGCCAGGAAAGTTGGAAAGCACCTGAGCCAGCGATTGGAAGATATGAAAGCCCGGCATTCATGCATCGGTGATGTGCGTTGTATCGGTTTGTTCTCGGGGTTAGAACTTGTCAAGAATCGACAGACCAAGGAGCCGATGGATTTAACTCCTCTTAAGAATTTCCTGATATCCAATGGAACATATGTGTTCAATTTTAAGAATATCCTGTTTATCGTTCCGCCGTTGGTGATCACAGAAAAACAGTTGGATGAAGGCTTGACCCTGTTGGATGAAGGCCTGGCCGAGTTAATGGATAAACAAACTATATAATTTAACTAGTAAAAAATTATGCGATCTTAAACCGGAAAGGTCCCTGTGGATATATTAAACTATATCAACGGCCAATGGGTGAAACCCAGGGCTCAGGAATATGTGGATGTCATTAACCCTGCCACGGGTGAAACTCTAACCAGAACACCTCTGTGTGGAAAGGACAGTATCGACGCGGCCGCTAAATGTGCAGCCGAGGCTTTTCCGGCCTGGAGACGAACGCCTATACAAGATCGTATCCAATTCTTATTTAACCTGCGCGACTTACTTAAATCCAATTTGAACGAGATCGCCCGGACCATAACAATTGAATCTGGCAAGACTCTTGAGGAGTCGAAAGCAGAAA
>CAZPCR010000562.1:0-2150 GCA_964585035.1 uncultured Anaerolineaceae bacterium | reverse complement strand
GAAGACCAGCCGGGTTAATGGGCTGCGTGAGCTGCGCGGCAGGACAAAGGTGGATATAGCCGAGAACAGGGTGAGAGCCACGATAGCGAGACCTGCCAGGAAAACCAGAACATGGATGATAATTTCTATTGCGCTCATGCGGGGTATTATAAATTGAGTTTGATAATTTAATCGTATAATCTCGTCTATTATCCGTTCTTCTTTAAGAGGTGCCCATGATGAACAACCGCCAACTGGCCGATACCTTTACCCTGATCGCCAACTTATCGGAGATCAAGGGTGAGATCATCTACAAGACCCTCGCCTATCGCAAAGCGGCTGAGAACCTGACGAGCCTGGGACGCGAAGCCTCGGAATATTGGAAAGAGGGCAAGCTCGAAGATATCCCCGGCGTAGGCAAGGCCATCTCCGAAAAAATAGACGAGCTGCTCAAAACCGGCAAACTGCAATTCCTCGAGAAGCTCAAGAAGGAAGTGCCTGCCAGCCTGGCAGATTGGCTGCAGGTGCCCGGCCTGGGCCCCAAGAAGATCGCGCTGATCTGGAAGACGTTGGGCATTACGACCCTGCCCCAATTGGAAAAAGCCGCACGCGCGGGGAAACTGCGCGACCTGCCCGGCATGGGGGCCAAGTCAGAAACGCAGATCATCACCGGCATCGAGTCACTGGCGCGGCGTTCCGGGCGCATCCCGCTCGGACGCGCCTGGCCGCTGGCCCAGGAGATCATCGCTTCCCTCAAAAAAGTGGAAGGCGTGGTGGCGGCAGAGCCTGCCGGGAGTCTGCGCCGGATGCGTTCCACGGTCGGCGACCTCGATATCCTGGTGGCCTCGAAAAAGTCCGCGCCTGTAATGGAAGCCTTCGTGCATCTGCCGGGTGTGTCACGTGTGCTGGGCAAGGGCGAAATGAAATCAAGCATCGAGTTCAGCGACGGCGTGCGCGCCCAGGTGTGGGTCCACCCGCCTGAAAAGTTTGGCACGGCGCTGGTCTATGCCACCGGCTCGAAAGACCATAACGTCCGCCTGCGTGAACTGGCACTCGCTAAAGGCCTGTCACTCTCGGAACACTCTTTAACGAAAACGAATGGTAAAGGCGAGATCCTGTGCGCCACCGAGGCCGAAGTGTACAAGACGCTCGGCCTGCCCTGGATTCCACCCGAGCTGCGCGAAGACCGCGGAGAAGTGCAGGCGGCCCAGGCCAACAAGCTGCCAAAGCTGATCGAGGTCAAGGATATCCATGCCGACCTGCAAACGCATTCCACCTGGAGCGATGGGAAGCTGTCGATGCTCGAGATGGCGCAGGCTGCCGCCCGGCGCGGCATGAAAGTGATCGCCTTCACCGATCATTCACAGAGCCTGGGCGTCACAGGCGGTTTAAGCATCCAGGACCATAAGAAGCAGGCCGCCGAGATCAAGAAGGTGCAGGAGAAACTTGGCGACAGCATACTTGTTTTACATGCCACGGAAGTTGAGATCAAGGCCGACGGAAAACTCGATTACCCCGACGATTTTCTGGCGAGCCTCGACCTGGTGCTGGCTTCGCTGCATACCTCCCTACGGCAGCCGCGCGAGAAAGTCACTCAGCGTGTGCTCAATGCCATCCGCAACCCGAACGTTGACATCATCGGGCACCCAACGGGCCGCCTCATCCCGGACCGCGAAGGGGCGGACCTCGATATGGAGGCGCTCTTCAAGGCCGCCGCTGAATCGGGGGTGGCGATGGAGATCAACGCCCACCCTGCCCGTCTGGACCTGGACGATACATATGCGCGGCGCGCAAAAGACCTGGGCATCCTCTTAAGCATCAACACCGATTCCCATTCCGAAAGCGATTTCGACATGCTGCCTTACGGCGTGGCCACCGCCCGGCGCGCCTGGGTGGAACCAAAAGATGTGATCAACTGCTGGCCCACGAAAAAGTTATTGGATTGGTTGAAGAGTAGAGGATAAGAAATAAGGGAATGATTCACCTAACAAACCCATTAATCAGGATCATTGATCTCAATAAACTGTCCTGCGATATCCCGATTTTTCCAACTGGCGTTTGCTTCATCACTACCGAGTGAAAATAGTAAACCAATCAAGCCATGACGTAAACCGGCCTTTGGGTCAACATGGGGCCATTCAAACCCTAGCACCGTTAACTTGTTTGATATT
>CAZPCR010000561.1:0-2151 GCA_964585035.1 uncultured Anaerolineaceae bacterium | reverse complement strand
CGTTTGCCAAGCAGGTCCCAGATTGCCATTTCAACGCCCGCTTTGGCAAGTTGGTGGCCGCGGATACCGGACACCCGGGTTTGAAAATCTTTTGCGTCTTTAATTTCCTGTCCAAGGATCAGTGGAGCCACGAAATCTTTAAGGATGTGCAAGGCGGTGCCGGTAGTCTCATAGTTGTAACCCGGATCCCGCGTGGCCACGCACTCGCCGTAGCCGGTGAGGCCATCGGCTTGCAGAGAAATAAGAACACATTCCCGATCGACCTCGCGTCCGAACGAAGTCTCGAACGGTGAAACGAGGGGCATGCGTAGATGATTAAGTGATATGGATTCAATTTTCATAGCGGTCCTGAGTTTGAAAAATAAAATTTAATCCTAGCCACCGAAAGAGCACAGGGGCTTTAATAAATTTATGAAGTTTATTTCCGTTTACATCGTGCCCGTAGGATATCCCCGGTAAATTTCTAAGGTTTTGAACAGGAAAAAGTCTGTTTTGCCTTACTCACGATGTTCATATTTGCATCGGGCAGGCTACCCAAACGGTCCCAATTTTGGCATAAAAGGGGCTCCGTTTGTGTAGTGAGCTTCTGCACGGCCGCGCTAAGATCATACGCCATTTGCCAGTCCCCGGTCTGGGCGTGAGCTTCGATGAAGGGAATATATTCCGGCCCAAATTTTGGTGCGAGGTTTTGCCTTTTTGCCTGCTTTTCCAATGAAAGCACCGTCTGCCAATCTTGCTGCTGCCTGGCAAGGTCGGCCTTCTCGAAATAATAGCACCAGTTATGGGGTGGCTCGGGACCGAAAATATCAGGGTCGGGCGCGGCCGCTTTTGAAACCGGCAGGATGCGTGACACATTCGATACGGCGATCAACTGGTCTTCCCCCGCGGAATAAAATGGCTGCCCGGTATAGTTGGTATCCAATACTTCCAGGCATTTATCTTCCCCCTGGTGGATGATCGAAATGGCGGACGACGTATTCCCGGCAAAGTGAAGGTTGCGGTCTATATATGAAATCGCGATCCCGGGCTTGAAGTCAAAGTTCAGGAACCTGTTATTTGTAAAGAACCAGTATGGCACCGATCCGTCTATAACGTTTCCCCTGAACAGGATATTAAGCGCAAAGCTCGCATCGTAGCCTGGGATCGACTCCGAAGGTTGCTCCAGGGAAACAATGGCTGTATCGGGCATAAGCGCCGGGACCCGCCAGGCTAACTGCCAGTAATAATCACGTTGGACCACCCAATCGAGTCGGTATTTATTTACGGTCAGCACCTGCGTGGTAATGGAAAGAAACAGCAGGAAACCGAGCAGCAATTTTCGTTTTTCCACCCGTACAAGCCACAGGATAAAGGCAAGTGTCATCAAGCCCGCGCCGAACATGACCGCCAGTGAAAAGCGGTCATCCCATTTGCCCCCGCCGCTGAGCTGCTTGCTGGTCAACCAGGTGGTTAGGCTGCCGATTAGAAATGCCCACAGGCCAAACACGAAAAGCGAAAGAGGAGTTTTAGCGGGGGTTGTTTCCTCTTCACGATCCACATCCTGAAAGAAGGCAAAGAGCACGGCAAGAAGGATCCCTATCCCAAAAGAAAACCATACAACCTTGCTTTGGAAGGTAAATCCGTCCACTTTCAAAAGCCCGCTTAGCCAAACCTGGAGCGTGGAATAGATCAAGTCGAAAAACGCGCGCGTTAAAAGAGTAAGGCTGCCGCCCAGCAGGGAGGTTCGAAAGTCTTCCAGCATTTTAAAGTCGCCGGCATAATTCGACCTGCTGAGCGTGCTTGGAAAATAGAAGATCCTCCACCAGAAATAGAATCCAAGCAGGATTAAATAAGGCAAGGACAGCCAAATGGTTTTGCCGATTGATTTCTTGATGCGGTCTTTATTTTCCGGGTAGATCAATAGCCACAAAATAAAAGGCCGGATGAGCTCCAGGCCGACAAAATATTCGATCGTAAAGGCCTGGACAAAAGCAGTTAACCACGAAAGCGGAAAAAGGATCCAGGCGCGTTTGGGATATTTAACGGCCAGCACCATGAGGTAGATTGAAAGAGCAAAGAGAAAAAAGGCCGTGAAATGACGGTTATAAGCGGCGGATATGGATTGTTGAAAAAAGCCGGGATAAACAATGAGCAGTGCACCCAGCCAGCGAA
>CAZPCR010000560.1:0-2164 GCA_964585035.1 uncultured Anaerolineaceae bacterium | reverse complement strand
TCATATCAAAGGTGTAAACACCTGTGGTCTTGCCAGCCGCCCAATACATTGCCAACGCCCCCACCAGGGCGACAACCGAGCCCATGAACAAATACAGCGTGAGCTTCATAGCCGCATATTCACGAGTCTGAGCCCAGCCCCAAATTGCAATTAGAAGATACATCGGAAACACCGCGATCTCGTAGAAAAAGAACAACATAAAGAGATCGAGCGAAACGAACACTCCAAAGACTCCACTCGCCAGTAAAAAAAGAAAAGCGAAGAATTCCCGGGGGCGTTCCTGAATACCGGCGGAGACACGCTCATTTTTATCTCCCCATGAGATAAGCACACCCGTGAACATGACCACGCCTGTCAGAAGGACTAGCGGCGCGCTCATTCCATCTATACCGAAATAAAGATTTATACCAAGAGCTGGAAGCCAGTTGTAATGTTCAACGAACTGATAGCCCGCCGTACTTTTATCATAACTAAAATAAACCCATAAGGAGAGGGATAATGCTAATGCTGCCGCCGACAATGCTATGGCGCGCACTAATTTTTTTTTCTCGGCGGGTATCAGCAAGATGATCAAAGCTGCCGTAACCGGGGTAAAGACAATTACACTAAGTACGGGAAAAAACATCATTCACCTCTTAGAATAAGTGCATCACAGCTTTGTTGATAATATCCAAAATCCATACCGGCCAAATCCCAATCACCAGCATGAGTGTCATAAGCGGAGCCATGATGATAATTTCGCGCCGGTTTATCTCGGTCAACTTGTGCTCCCCCTGCGCCCAGTGTTCATTCATCGGGCCCTGTAATACTTTTGAAATCCCCTTCAAAATGTAGGCACCCGTAAAGAGAAGACCAAGCATCGAGATAGCCGTATAAGCGGTAAGCAGGGGGAATGTGCCGCGAACGACGAGGAATTCAGATATAAAACCGTTCAATCCGGGGAGGCCCAGGGAAGCCATCGAAGTGAAGATCAGAATTCCACCGTAAATAGGTACTAGCGGGAAAAGGCCGCCAAACTCATCCAGGTTGCGCGTGTGAGTCCGTTCATAAATAACGCCGACCAAGAAGAACATGCCAGCCGCAGATAATCCGTGGTTGAACATCTGCAAGACCGCGCCTTCCATGGCTATGTGCGCATCGCTCGTCCCGGATGCCAAAGCTGCCGCAGCTATGCCTAGCACTACAAAGCCCATATGGTTGACCGAGGAATAGGCCACGAGGCGTTTGAAATCCGTTTGGGCATAAGATGCAAACGCTCCGAAGACGATGGCTGCAGTCGCCAGGAAAGCCAAAGCTCCGGCGAAATACTTCGCTTCAACAGGATACAATGGTAAAACCAGCCGTAAGAAACCGTAAGCTCCAAGCTTAAGCATCACACCTGCCAGTATCATGGAGCCGGCAGTTGGAGCCTCTGTATGGGCATCCGGAAGCCAGGTATGGAATGGCCAAATTGGAACTTTGACAGCAAAAGCAATTACGAACCCCCAGAAGACCACCGACTTCACGGTAGCAATTGGGAAACCAAGCAATAAACCTTGAGTAGTCGTCCATTTGGCTGTAATTACAGCCAGGTCGAAGGTTCCGAAAAGGGCACCCAACAACTGGATACCCAGCAGGAGCCCAAGCGAGCCGCCCATAGTGTAGATCATGAATTTGAGGGACGCATAATTCCTGTTGGCGCTACCCCATTGGTTGATAAGGAAGTACATTGGAACAAGGCCAATTTCCCAGAAAACGAAGAAGATTAGCAAGTCGAGAGTCATGAAGACACCCAACATACCCGTCTCGAGGAAAAGGAAAAGCATCATATACGGCTTGACGCGATCTCTGACGCTGAATGAAGCAAGGATTGCAAGCGGAGTAAGCAGCGTGGTCAGCAGCACCATTGTCAGCGAAAGGCCATCCACACCGAGGTGAAGAGATGAATTGATGGCTGCATACCAGGCATACTGCTCTTGAAATTGAAACGTCGTTACCTCAGGTTGAAATCGGACCCATAAAACAAGCGTAAATACAAAGGGGATGAGGCTGGCTATGAAAGCGAACCAGCGCAAAAGGTTTAATCGATTATTCGGAAGAAACAACAAGACAACTGCCGACAACGCCGGCATGAACAGGATCAAACTGAGGAGATGGTTGTTGATAAAGTCCATCATATACTCCT
>CAZPCR010000559.1:0-2165 GCA_964585035.1 uncultured Anaerolineaceae bacterium | reverse complement strand
TACATACGCCGATGGTAGTAATAAGTTTGGGATCTGCTTCTTCGTTTTCGCGAATAAATTCTTCCACAAGAGTGGATTTCCCAGCGCCTGCCTCGCCTGCAATGAAGGCAACCTGCAAGTTCCCATCGGCAGCCTTCTTCAGGAATTCTTTCAGAAGCTGCAGTTCATTTGTTCGACCGATAAAGGTATTTTGCGGCATGGATTCCCTTATTTATTGCTTGAACGGATAAGTTCAGTAAAGGTGAAATTTGAACGATAAATTAAACACAATAATTACATCTGCATCATATCGCATTGAATCCGCTTACTGCTTCTTGGATATATCTCTACTAAACTTTTTCCATCATTTATAAGATAAAAACAAAAAATTAGTTTAGAGAATTATGCAGTGCCCTGTAGTGTAGCATATTCCAAGCTAGCATTTCACCCACCTGCCATCCGCCTGGCCGGATTCGATAACGCTTTGCACAAAGCGTACACCCTGCAAACCGTCCAGGGAGTTGGGGAAATATAGCGCCAGAGGATCGACCTGCGTTTTGGCGCGGCGTGCGGCGATAGCTTCGGCCGCGTCGGAATACAGGTTGGCAAATGCTTCGGGGAAGCCCTCTGGATGACCGGCAACTATCCGGGAAGCGCGGGCGGCCAGGGGCAGGGTTCCCGGCCCATTTGGAGTGCGGGTTTGGGCGGGGCCATGCAGTGGTTTGAAGGTCAGCGCTTGAGGGATTTCCTGCATCCATTCGAGGGTACCCAGTGTGCCACTGACCCGAATGCGCAAGCAATTCTCCACGCCTGCGGCGGCCTGGGTGACCCAGAAACTGCCGCGTGCGCCATTGTCAAGGCGCAGCAGCGCCCCGGCATAATCGTGTACTAATCGTTTGGGAGTAATGGCGCCCACCTCAGCAGCCACCGCGGCAACTTCAAGCCCGCTAATGAAGCGCAGCAGGTTGTGGGCATGTGTGCCGATATCACCCATTACCAGCGAGGGTCCGCCCTTAACAGGATCATAGCGCCAGGGCAAATTCCCCGCAGAGGGATCCGGATCATTTTCAGCGGCCTTGCCACCCTGAACATATTCCACCTGCACCAGGCGGATCGTGCCCAGCTGGCCATCCATGACCATGGCTTTGGCCTGGCGCACCATCGGATAGCCGGTGTAATTGTGAGTCAAACAAAAGATCAGGCCGGTCTGCTGTACTTTTTTATGTAATTGCTCTGCCTCTGCCAGGGTATTGGTCATGGGCTTATCGCAAATGATATCGAGGCCATGTTCCAGCGCGGCGGCAGCGTATTCATAATGGCTGTCATTGGGTGTCATGATGGCAACCACGTCTGCGCCGTCGGGCCGGGCAGCTTCGGAATCCAGCATTTCCAGAACATTGGTATAGGCGCGCCCGGAAGCCAGGCCGATCTCCAGACCGGCTGTCTTGGCTTTCTCATGGTTAGAGGAAAGCACACCGGCGACCAAATCATAACGGTCATCCAGACGGGCGGCCTGCCGGTGCATGGCGCCAATAAAGGAACCAGGACCTCCGCCGATCACCGCCAGGCGCAGCCGCCGCCCCAAAGTTGAGATTACCGGATTGAGTGTCATCTACTTGCCCTCCAGATAATAGCTGATCGCCGCCACTACCACTTTATGATCGTCTGCCTGTGCCAGGCCTGAAACTGTGATCGCGCCAACCATCCCGGACCCTTTGAGAATGATCGGGAAACAGCCGCCGTGCGGAGCGTATTCGCTTTCGGGCAGCAGGAATTTCTCCTCGATAGTCTTGCCCTCGCTCTTCAACAACTGGCCCATATAAAAAGAACTATGTCCAAAGCGGTTGACCAGTTTCACTTTGCGTTTGACCCATTCATCGTTATCCGCGCTGGTACCCGGCCGGCTGGCATGGAATAGCTGCTGTTCGCCGCGCCGGATGTCGATGGTGATGGGGAGTTCATTTTGGATGGCATGTTCCACCAGCCAGCTGCCGATCTGCCAGGCGGTGTCTTCGTTGAAGGAGCTGAATTGCAGTTGTTGCTCTTCCAGAAGCAATCGTTCGAGAATTTTATTCATAGGATTTTCATCTCCCGGTGCAGGGCATAATCCATATAATTCAAAAATGGCTTTATTGCGCGGCAAATTGTAACCGTCTTTTCAGGAAAATCACCCGGGTGACATCATG
>CAZPCR010000558.1:0-2179 GCA_964585035.1 uncultured Anaerolineaceae bacterium | reverse complement strand
AATGATCTGCGGCCAGAGATGAGATGGGAAGGCGGAAAAGTCCCAGTTGCCCAATACACCCAGCTGCGGTGCAAACAGGAATGCAAGCACCATGAATGTACCCAGTATGCCTCCTAATACGCCCAATACTGTGAGAAGAGGCACATTGCCAATCTTATACTTCGCACCCGGCGAGGCCTCATATAGTTCCTTGGCCCGGTATGGCAGCAGGGCGCCTGCGATGCAGGTGATCACGAATACATAACCGCAACCGAAGGTCACTCCCAATGTCAAGCCGACCCAGCCTCCTACCAGGCTGTACGCGAGGATGACGGGGATACTGGCAAGGAAGTATGCCAGGTGAGCGTTGACCGGTGTATGCAACCTTGTATTCACCTTGCTGAACCAATCAGGCAGCAGGCGGTCGAGGGACATAGCGACCAAAACACGGGTCATGCCGATGTAACAGTTGCAAACGATCTGGAATCCGTTCAAAAGGTAGCCAAGCGCGATGATGATCACAACCAACGGGCTGGCCGTAAGTGCCACAGCCAGGATTGGCGGCCACAGGTTGAAACCATTGATATTGGCTGCCGATACACCCGACCAGTACCCTGCACCTGCTACATACAAGAACTCGGAACCAGCAACTTTTTGAATGCCAACAGCCAGCAACGCCAGGAGCAAACCGGTGGCAATCAATGAACCGACCATGATAAAGATTTGGGATTGGAAGCTGCGCGCATCCTTGATCTCACCGTTCTGCTGGGCTGAGTACGTAGCCCACTGTAGAGAGGTCCAGGCAATTGGCGCTACAAGCAAAGTGGCCAATAAGCTGAAGGGCGGGTGGACATCGATCCCCGCCTTGGTCGTGGCGGCCAGGGCGGTCTGATAAAAGTTGGGCGCGCCGCCAGATGCGACAGCGAAAGCATTAAGCCTCGATATGAATTCGGAGGCAGGTGTGGTGAACAAGACTATAAATACCGTGACAAAACACAGAAGTGTGCCCCACCACATCACATGCTGGAAGCGCACATAATTCTTGAAACCGCTGACCAACAGGACGAGTGAAATCAATGCATTCAGGATGCTGACAACAATGATGCCGGTGGAGGTCGTGAACCATACACCCCAACTCGACATCGTGGCATTTGCCATTGTCGCACCCAACCCAAGGAAGAGCGGGGCGAAGCCAAGGTAAGAGACCAGCCAACCTGAGAGTGCCACCCACTGCAGGATCCAGATCACAAAACCGGACATCACTACGGTGAAGGCCAGGCCGCCGCCGAATACACGGCTTTGGAAAACATAATCGCCCCCGGAACGCGGCAGGGCTGTTGACAGCCAAACGTATACAAAAGCAATGGGGAGTTCAAAGATCATCGCCAAAATAATTCCCCAAACCAATTGACCGCCTGGAAGTGAGCCTGGCGCCCAAAGATAAGTCCAGGGGAAAATCAGGCCCATCGTTAATATGTTGTAGACGAAGGCTGAGTAAGGGGACATCACGCGTACAAGTCCCGATGCTTTTCGAGTAAAGACTTCTGGTTTCATTGATGCCGATGCAGCCATTGTTATTCTCCTTTGGAATTAACAGATGTGTATAAATCGGTATGAACGAAAAATGCCCGAATACTTCTGTCAAATATCTCTACATAGACAGGCTCCTTTCAATGAATCAGTATAAAAATAATCGAATAAGAATTACCTCGCTCATTTATGTTAACACCGAAAAAATGGCATCGTTATTGCCACCTATATATTGTCTAATCAAATTGCATACCCTTATTGTAATCCAAGATGATTAAATTTTGAGGTTTTTTAATTTTTCAAAAATGCCCTGCGCCGATGCTCAATAAAGAAATCCTGACACCGTAATCGAAAAACGTCAGGATAATACAGGATTGGCCTCTGCGATCAAAATTTCCACACCGTGGGATGTCAGAGTATCGAATGCGGATGGATCCAACCCTTCATCGGTGATGAGTTTATCGATCTCGTTGATCTTTGCGATTTGAAAGTTGGAAACCACTCCCCATTTACTATGGTCTGCGACAACAATGATCTCCCCCGTGGTATGACTGATCATCTGCCGTATAACTTCGGCCTCGTCATTGGAGGGAACGGTAAAGCCGTGTTTCAAGCTGAAGCCGTCCACTCCCAGGATCGTCTTATTGGCAAACACCTGCCCAAGATTCTC
>CAZPCR010000557.1:0-2183 GCA_964585035.1 uncultured Anaerolineaceae bacterium | reverse complement strand
ATCCGCCGCAAGATGATCAACGCAGCCAATTCCATCGCTTCCATGGCTTATAACGAAGATTCGACGGTTGACAACGTGATGGATGATGCGGAGAAGGCCATTTTCAATGTCAGTGAACGGCGGCTCAAACATGACCTTCAGCCAATTAGAACGGTCTTGAGTGAATATTATGACCGGATTGATGACCTTGCCAAACGCGATGAAGAGATTTTTGGCGTTCCCACCGGTTTCATCGATCTCGATAAGATGCTGGGGGGCTTACAGCCATCCGACTTGTTAATCATCGCTGGCCGGCCTGGGCAGGGGAAAACCGGTTTTCTCCTTTCTGTTGCCAAAAATGCCGCATTGACTCACAAAAAACACGTGGCGATCTTTTCCCTAGAAATGTCGAACGAGCAGGTGGTCCAGCGCTTGATTGCACAGGAGACCGGGATCGATTCGCAGCGTTTGCGGACGGGTAAACTACACGAGAATGAATGGCCATTATTCGCCCAAGCCGTTGAGGTCATGTCGGATACGCACATATTCCTCGACGACACGCCCGCCATCACGCCGCTCCAGCTTCGAACAAAATGCCGGCGGCTGCACCTTGAGCATCACCTCGACCTCGTCATCGTGGACTATCTCCAACTGATGGGCGGCGATACACGAAATGATAACCGTGTACAGGAAGTATCGAATATTTCGCGCAACCTCAAAGTTCTGGCCCGCGAACTGAATGTGCCGGTGCTTGCAGCAGCGCAGTTGAGCCGCGCCGTGGAACAACGTACGGATAAACGCCCTGTTCTATCAGACCTGCGCGAATCCGGTTCGCTCGAACAAGATTCCGACATCGTGATGTTTATATATCGTCCTGACCAGTATGAAAAGGATACCAATAAACAAAATGTGGCGGAGATCATCATTGCCAAACATCGCAACGGCCCGGTCGGAAGTGTAGAATTGATATTCCGCAACGCGCTCGCCAAATTCGAGAACGCTGCAACGAGGGTGTTTAACCCAAATTCATGATCTCGAACGGTCATTCATAATGAGAACGAAAAGGTCAAATGACCAAATTTATCGGCTTTTCTGATTCGGAAACTTTTACTCAAATACCCGACTCTTTCTTTCGTCAATTGCTGAATGAGATCAGCGATGGAGACGAGTTGAAGGTAACCCTTTACGCGCTCTGGCGAATGGAGCATATGGACGGTCCAATCCGAGCCTTACGCGAAATTGATTTCGATGTTAACGACCTTGGCATAACAGAGATGGAAGTCCATTCAAGCCTGGATAAAGCCTTAGAACACGGAAGTCTCTTGAGATCATCGCATGGAAACGATGTGTTCTACTTTCTGAATTCGCCTCGCGGGCGCGTCGCAGCAGAAGCTTTTACCAAAGGAGATTGGCTTGAAAAGGGTAATATCCATTCCACGCCGATGGAACGACCGAATATATTCAAGTTATACGAGGAGAATATCGGTCCGCTGACACCGATGATCGCGGACGCCTTAAAGGATGCGGAGAATACATTTTCTCCTGGATGGATTGCCGAAGCAATGGAACTGGCAGTTAAAAACAATAAGCGAAATTGGAAATATGCGGAAGCGATTTTAAAACGCTGGAAGGAAGAGGGCCGTGCCGAAAAGCAGGATAGACGAGACAATAAAGAATCTCGCCAGCGCGACGTCGAAGACAAGATCAAAAAATTCGTCGACGGTTAACCAACTCTCGAGCGGGGAGTCTGCGGCGACGAGCGACTTGCCCGGAGATCCAAACTGCCCGATCTGCCATGGTGTGGGTTATTTGCGCGCCGACGTGCCGGTGGGACATCCTGATTTTGGAAAATTACAGATATGTGTTTGTCGTCGCGCCGATGTGACCGATTCCGTACGCGAACGCTTGTTCGCGCTCAGTCATCTCGATGAACTAAAGGATCTCACGTTCGATTCATTCAAAGCACGTGGTCGGAAAGGCCTGGGTGAGCTCCAGACAAATTCCCTGGAGATGGCTTTCAACCAGGCACGACATTATGCACAATCCCTGAATGGCTGGCTGCTGCTACAGGGTGGGTACGGGTGCGGAAAGACTCATTTGGCCGCCGCCGTAGCTAATTTCGCGGTGGGAATGGGGGTACCAACTCTTTTTCTCACTGTACCAGATCTGCTCGATACCTTGCGCTTTGCCTATAACGATGAAGA
>CAZPCR010000556.1:0-2187 GCA_964585035.1 uncultured Anaerolineaceae bacterium | reverse complement strand
CGCGTTTTCCCGATTCCCCTTATGGTGGCGGGCGCTTTACCGCCTGCAGGAGCTCAACCCCACACTACGCAGGATGGAACGTACGGTAGTTTATCGATTTTAGGACGCAAGCTCGGAATCACGATCCTGGGTATAGCTTTGCCACTCGTAGGGCTCCAGCGCCATTACATTCTAGACCTTGCAAGCGTACGTAAAGCGATTCTGGATCAAAGCAGCTCCTATCCCTAAAAAGGGTGTATCATAATAGTGTTTCAAATGGCGGGATAGTTACTGCTTTACAGCGACCCTGAATTGCCGCTGTTCATTATCCATCTGGAGGTCGAATGACTTTTGCTCGAAAGATTTTAGTGCCGCTATTGATTCTTACCGCGCTGTTGACGGCTTGCGGTGGCGGTCTGGCTACGTCCACACCTGTAGACTCGAATTCCATATCCACCTCGCTGGTGGGAACGCTGGTCGCTTCACTTTTTCAGACACAGACGGCGTTGGTTCCACCGGCCGTAACTTCAACGCCGGTACCGCCGCCCTCACCCTTATCACCCCTGGGCACAGTGGTCTATCCGACCGTTATTTTTCAGACCCCTACGACAATATATTATTATCCGACGCTCAGTACCATCATACCTAGCGTTACCGGCACAGTGTACACCCCCACGGTGGATCCTCTTTCATTGGCGTCCGGCTGTAATAATATGGCCTTTGTTCGTGATGTTACTATTCCGAGCGGAACGGTATTAAATCCAAAAGAAGACTTTGTAAAAACATGGAAGGTCGCGAATACGGGGACTTGTAAATGGGAATATCAGTATCAAATTATGCTTATAAGCGGAAATGGTTTCAACGCCAAAAACGGAAGACTTAACAGGGTAGTGGACGTGGGGAACTGGGCGGAGATTTCCATCGGCATGGGTGCTCCTAAAAACCCGGGCGACTATACCAGTTATTGGCGTCTGGCCGACCAGAACGGCAGCCAGTTTGGAGCGACATTGATCGTTTCGTTCACCGTTAGCAGTCCAACGTCGGTTCCTTCCACAAATACACCTACGAAAGCTCCAACAAACACTCCCGTTCCGCCTTCGACAACTGTTCCACCTTCAACTTCTACACCAGGACCAACCGCCGATCCTACTTAACCCTAAAGGTCTTTCTTAACGACAAAATACAAATTCAATAGAACATATTTGTTTAAAAAGCTTCGTTGATGCAAAGCAAGCAGACCTTTAGGGATTTAATAAAGTTATTTCAAGGTCATTGACAATATTATTTAAGTAGTATTCTTTACGGATCGGGTCGGAAAATGAAAAGAATTCTGCTCTCGTTAGTATCGTCGGCGTTTCTATTGACAGGCTTGGGATTTACTCCACAGCAAGTTTCGGTATCAATTCATTCGCAGCAGGATCAACCGACTCCAAGCGAATTGATAAAAGCCGTCAATGATTTACGCCTCGCATATGGATTACCGCCATTGACCGTAAATTCCATCTTGATGCAGGTCGCTCAAGGCCAGGCAAACTATCTGCTTCAAACCGAAGGAAGCTCAGGGCACGAGCGCGCCAATGGAATGAGTTACACACAGCAGCTCTTATCTTTGGGATATCCACTGGCCGGCGACCTGTCACTCGGTGGCTACCGGTCTGAAAACTATGTGTTTGGAGGGGGTATGGATGTCCAGTCGGCCGTCCATGCCTGGTTGGGAGATGATGCGCATACAAATACCATGCTCTCACCGAATTACTTCGATATAGGCGGCGGTGTGACAGTCGGTAGTGATGGTACTGTCTATTTCGTAATTGACACGGCACGCCATACTGCCAACGGCAGGCAGCAGGATGATTACACTCCTGAACCGGTCGGAACTGTCGTAACCGGCATCACCGTTAATGGCACTCCCGGTGTGGACCAGTTCATGGTGCCCGTCGCCCTCAGCACACCCAACTCCGGTGGACTTGTGATCCATGACGTGAAATATGGGCAGACTCTCTGGAGCATCGCCATCGCGTATAAGACCACCATTCAGCAGATCCGGGCTTTGAACGATTTGCCTTCCAACGATATTTTTTCCGATCAAAAACTCCTCATTCGCAGGGAAAGCCCACGGACTCCCACGTCTTCCCCACCCCCGCAGCAAACGGCGACCCTTACATCGTCTCTGGCTCCATCCGATGCGACATATCCAACCCACACCGC
>CAZPCR010000555.1:0-2196 GCA_964585035.1 uncultured Anaerolineaceae bacterium | reverse complement strand
CGGTTTTTGATGAAAAGGGATTTCGTCCATACCTTATCATTTTATTAGAAAAAGGGGAAATGGGCAACCGTGGTTGCAGTAAAATAAAGGTCATGTTCCGCACTGAATTTCATTGTCATACGATTTATTCCAAGGATTCATTAACTCCCCCGAATTCTTTGGTCGAATCATGCCGCCGCAAGGGGATTGACCGTGTTGTTATTACAGACCACAATACGATTGCCGGGGCTCGGGCCGCACAGACTGTAGACCCGGAACGGGTAATTGTAGGGGAGGAAATCATGACCACTAAAGGAGAGATTCTGGCATCCTTTGTAACACAGGAAGTCCCGGCGATGCTTTCACCTGAAGATACGATCAAGCGCCTGCGAGATCAGGGAGCCTTTATCAGTGTCTCTCATCCCTTCGATGCATGGCGTAAGGGAGGATGGAAAGAAAATGACCTGTTGGAAATCGTTCCCTGGGTGGATGCCATCGAAGTTTACAACTCACGTTGTATGCTGCCATCGTTTAACGTCCGTGCATTGGATTTTGCGCACTGGCATAATTTGGCCGGGACGGTCGGCTCGGATGCGCATGCGACGTTCGAGTTGGGGCGCTCAGTTCTCTTAGTGGAGCCGTTCGGAAATCCGGAAGAGCTTCGGCGGGGTATTCGAAGCGCGGTCTCGCAAACGCGCTGGTCGCCGCCGTGGTTCCATCTCAGCTCTCGTTACGCCAGTTTTCAAAAGAAATTTACAGCTGCACTCCTAAACCGCCAGACTTGACACACCCCGACGGCCATGATAAATTTATATTCCGTCCCGTGATCGTCTGATGTGATAGCGACACCAGGCAAACGGGATAATTTTTTTGCAGGAGAAAAGCAAGATGTCTGAACGTTATACTGGCACCGTCAAATGGTTCAACGCCACCAAGGGATATGGTTTCATCGGCCGTGATGGAGGGGAGGACGTTTTTGTCCACTTTTCCGCATTGCAGATGGAAGGCTATCGGAAACTCGAGCCTGAGCAAAAAGTGGAGTTTTCCATTGAGGAGGGACCGAAAGGTCTGCAAGCGGCCAACGTTACATTACTTCCGTAAGACGCACTTGTATTAAGAAAGAAAACAGGGTTACGTTATTTCGTAACCTTGTTTTTTGTTAAACCATGGAAAACGCTTAACTTCGTATAGCCTTGTGAGATATGCGTTTTTCCTATTTCATTACAGGATTTAAGTCTTAACATTCATTGGGAGAAGTTATTTAAATTCAATCTTGCTGATCAGTTTGCCGGTCTTTAAATCTATTTCGCAAGCATGCCGGCCTGTCGTATAAGCAGAGATCTTATCGCCTTCCAGGTCGAGTTTGACACGGATGTAGTGGGCATCCGGGGAAGGCCTTTCAGCAAGCCAGATGAGTTCACCCATCTCTGATAATAAATACAGATTGGATTCACTCAGGGGATATTTTTTATGATCTTCCAGGATCACCTTTCCTGTTTTGATCGAAATAACTTTTTCTATTTTTGTGTGTCGAGCTGTCATATTATCGAACATTGTTCCCTCTTAATTTTGCCAGGTGGCTGCTTCGTAGGCGGGCAATTCACAGCGTAGGGGATTGTCCTTCCTCTGGCCGAGCGCATAACCCGCCTGGATCAAAGTTTGTATCTCTGAACTGCCTTCATAAATCATCGCCCCTTTGGAATTGCGTAAATAGCGTTCAACATCGTATTCGTCGCTATATCCATATGCTCCATGGATCTGGATTGCTTCGTTCGCAGCACTGAAGGAAGCCTCGGTGGCAAATTTCTTCGCATAAGAGGTCTCACGGGTTGGGCGCTTGCCCACGTTTTTAAGCCATCCGGATTGTAGATACAGCAGGCGGGAGATCTCATAATCTTGTGACATCTTGGCAATTTTCTCCTGAATAAGCTGGTGTTCTGCGATCGGTTTACCAAAGGTCTGGCGTGTTCTGGCGTATTTTACGCTGGTTTCCAGGCATGCTCGGATAATGCCCGTCGCGCCTGCAGCCACGGTATAGCGTCCATGGTCGAAGGCTGTCATCGTAATTTTAAAGCCTTCACCTTCCCTGCCTATCCGGTTTCCAACGGGCACCTGAACGTCCTGAAAGTTGATCCAGCCGGTTGCCCCGGCGCGGACGCCTAGTTTACCGTGCAGGTCCCCCCGTGTAATCCCTTTTGAAGACAGGTTAACAATGAA
>CAZPCR010000554.1:0-2200 GCA_964585035.1 uncultured Anaerolineaceae bacterium | reverse complement strand
CTGGGTCGCTGCCGTAAATTACTGGCCGAAGCCCGCAAGGGCTGGATCGACCTGATGGACATCGGCCAGGAAAAAGCCGGCCCCCTACAAGTAAAGCAATTCCTGCGCGCATTAGGCTATGCAGGAAACACAGTTGCCGAGCTAACCGGCGGTCCGCTGGCCGAACGCCGCTTCCTGCTCGATTTTCCGGCGCGGGCAGAAGCAGCAGACTGTCCCAACTTTACTGCTACACAATTCAACTTGATCGGCGCAAGCCAGGTGAACGTAAATACACTTTCAGGCTGGCTGCCCGATTGGAAGAATGCTTTCCTGGCGGCTACTGAAAACTCCAAAGTTGACCAAAGCATCCATGCCGACCGGCTGAATTACTATATGAAGGCAATAGAAGCTTTAATTGCAGGTGAAACGCCACTGACAAGTCTGTGGCCGTTAATCAATACATGGACGCTAGCCATAAACGCGATAGAGCCTACGATTGGTTCGGGTGAAGCGCAGGTTGGTCCATGGAAAGCAGCTGTCGTGAAATTAGGCCTGCTGGGGGCAGGATTCGAGGAACGAGTGTCGCAGCTTGACCTATATCTGGATGAGATCGAGGCGCAGCTGGACGAGATCGCGGTGGCTAACGGTTTAGAAACTTCCACGAGCCTCTAACCCCATATGTAGGATAGACAAGTTCTATCCTAATTCTCATAACTGTGGATAACACGGTGAAATCTGTGGATAAGGAGCCTCTTCTGTGGACAGGTAGATCAAATAATCGAATTACCTGGCAAAAGCGACCAAAACGACGCCCCCATATATGGGGGCGTAAATGCAACTTAGACCAAATATAGATGGGACTAAATGAAGGGGATTGACTAGTGAATCTATTCGAGATTTATCCACAGATTCTAAAAGACGAAATCCGATAGAAAAGCACAAGATATAGCTTTTAAGCATTTATATTTGCCAGCGCTACGTAGATAAAAGGTTATCCACACCATCCACAGGCCCTACTACTATTACTATATCCATATACAACTAATATATGAGTCAATATGATTCAAAGAACCATAAACAACAAATCGTGAAAACAGCCTTTCTTGCCTTGTGATTATTAACCTTATACAATCAATAGATCACAAAAGGAAGAGTCCGATTTTTCGTAAAGTACTGACAATCACAATAAACTCCGGAGGTGCAAATGAAACAAGACCGCTTCCTGCTTGGCATCCTGATCGGAATTGGTGTGCTCATCCTGGCTGCGTTGGCAGTCTTCTTTTTCAGGCAGAACCACCAGACCTATGGGCCCGAAGACACTCCCGATGGAGTGGTGCATAATTACATACTCGCCGTGCTCAATGGGAATTATCAAAAGGCCTACGGGTACCTGGCTGACCTGGAAAACAAGCCCAGCTACGATACTTTCAGGCGTTCATTTGCAACAGGAACTGTGAACCCATCCAACACAGGGGTGACGGTCGGTAAAACCGACGTAACGGGTGACGATGCGACGGTTGAAGTGAACACAATGAATACGCAAGGCGACCCGTTCTCGTCCGAACTGAGCAATACCGGGTCGGCACAGCTGGTGAGGCAAAACAGCGGATGGAAGATCTCGTCCATGACGGCATACAACCTTTGGGATTACAACTGGTATCAAGCACCGCCGAAATGATGAATAACAGCAGGAGGACAAGATGAAAACGGTTCGCCGACTTTACTTTTATGCGGTTGCCCTGATCAGCGTTGAAGTAGTCCTGTGGGGGCTCATCAACCTGCTGCGCTCCATCACGGACGAAACCATCGGAGGGGCGGCCGATGCGCTGGCGCAGGCCCTGGCGCTCGTGCTGGTGGGCGTGCCAATCTTTTTGTTCCACTGGCTGTGGGTGCAGCGCAGTTCCGCCCGGGAAGAAGATGAGCGGACTGCGAGCTTGCGAGCCGTATTCTTTTATTCCGTTTTGATCGGCACGTTGATCCCGGCCGTGCAAAACCTGCTCGCTCTCATCAACCGAATTTTTATCGAGGCCGTGAAACTCGATACAAGCCGGGCGCTTTTAGGCGGTTCGCAAACCTGGTCGGACAACCTGATCGCCATCCTCATGAATGGAGTGGTAGCCGCCTATTTCTGGTATGTGCTGTGCGGCGAATGGAAGTCTTTCCCGAGCAAGGAGAACTTTGCCGACGTACGCCGCCTTTACCGTTACATCTGGGTGCTCTA
>CAZPCR010000553.1:0-2211 GCA_964585035.1 uncultured Anaerolineaceae bacterium | reverse complement strand
CGACAAGGACCTTGAGAAAGTCGTCGCCAAATCCGACGATATAAAAAAGAAATTCACCCTCGGTGGGCCGCTTCACCGTTTCATCGAAGACGGCCAGCTGCTCCTCTCTGTCGTCAAGGACTACCGCTCCGGCGCGTTCCGCAAGATCCCTTTTGGAACCATCGCTGCCATTGTCTTTACGCTGGCCTATGTCATCAATCCTTTCGATCTGATACCCGATTTCATTCCCATCATCGGCCAGATAGACGATGCGGCCGTTGTGGCAGCCTGCCTCGTCCTGGTTGAGCACGACCTCCAAACCTATAAGCTCTGGAAGCAGGCCCATGATGAAGTTAAGCAATAGGTCTTTGCCGGTAGATTACAAAAATCTCCGTGAATCTACGTTCATCTCCGGTGAATTTTTATTATTCAAGCTGGGAACCACGAAAAACCCGTGATGACAGAAATACGTTTTGACCCATCCCTTGCATTGGCGCGGGAATTGGATTCAAAAGATAAATTGGCAACCTATCGTGAGCGCTTTGTCATTTCCGACCCCGATCTGTTGTACTTCGACAGCAATTCGCTCGGGCGCTTGACCAAAGCCTCGCTCGAACGGGCGAGGCAGGTTGTCGAAGAGGAATGGGGCAAGGGATTGATCCGCGGCTGGAACCAGGGTTGGTGGGATGCGACGTCGCGCGTTGGCGACAAGATCGGCAAATTGACGGGCGCCGCGGCGGGCCAGGTCGTGGTCAGCGACACCACCTCCATCAACCTGTTCAAGCTAACATTGGCCGCGCTGGCCCTGCTCCCCGATAAAAAGCGCATCGTTACGGATACCCTCAACTTCCCCTCGGATCTGTACATTTTGCAGGGCTGCGTCCAGCTGCTGAGCCGCGGACATGAAATCGTCCGCATCGGCTCACGCGATGGAGACATCACCCCCGACCTGGATGCCCTCGAAAAGGCTATCAACGGCGATACGGCCCTGGTCACGCTCTCACACGTCGTCTTTAAAAGCGGATATCTTTACGACATGGCAGCCATTACCGAAATGGCCCATCGCAGAGGTGCGCTGGTCTTATGGGATCTGAGTCATTCCGTCGGCGCGGTACCCATAGAACTTGATAGATCGAACGTGGACCTTGCCATCGGATGCACTTACAAATACCTGAACGGCGGCCCGGGCGCACCGGCTTTCCTTTACGTGAACAGATCGCTGCTGGACAGGATCACTTCACCCATCCAGGGCTGGTGGGGACAGGATAATCCCTTTGCTTTCGAGCTGGATTATGCGCCTGCTCCGGGGATCCAGCGTTTCCAGGCCGGGACGCAGCCGATGCTCTCCTTGCTTACAATGGAAGCCGCGCTCGACCCGCTGCTGGAAGTTGGCCTTGAGGCCATCCGCGCAAAGTCCATCCTGCTGACGGAGTACGCCAGCCATCTGACGGACGTCCTGCTTGCGCCACTCGGCTTTACCCTCGGCTCGCCGCGTGATCCTAACAGGCGCGGTTCACACGTCAGCCTGCGGCACGCAGAAGGTTATCGCATCAACCGGGCGCTGATCGACGAGATGAGCCTGATCCCCGATTTCCGCGAACCCGATAACATCCGCCTCGGCTTTGCGCCGCTCTACACGACCTTTGCCGAAGTATGGGAGGGGTTCGACCGCATCCGCCGCGTGGTGACCGAAAAAAGATACGAGCATTTTTCCATCCAGAAGCTGAAGATAACCTAGGTTTTGGAAAGAAAGTAGCTAGCATAGAATGATAGGGCGCACGCCCACAGGATCATGAGTCAGGCATCGAAAAGAGATGATACAAAATCTATGGCAAACAACTTCAGCATATATACGGGATGGAAACCTGGCGGACGCCATCCTGTTTCTGGAAGCCGGTCTCGCTCAATGCGAAGGGCAGGGCTTCAAGTCGCTGATTGGCGCCGATTTCACGAACGTCCCGGGCAGAATCGTCGGGAACATTAATGACCTGATCAACTTCTGTGATCGACGCTTCGATGTCCGCGCAGTATACCTGGAGATGAACGGGTTCGATATCAATACCGTGAGATGGTACTTCGACTCGTTTGCCTATCGCCAATATGTCAAGGACCCCGAAGACCTTGACTGGCTTGGTGAGCGGGAATCCCCGACTTGGCCCGATATAACCCTGACGGGGCTGGAGCAGGTCCAAGCCGATTTCGAGCGGTACAGCAAGCGTGACGGCACGTTTA
>CAZPCR010000552.1:0-2237 GCA_964585035.1 uncultured Anaerolineaceae bacterium | reverse complement strand
TACCGAGCACGCCCTGATAAAAGTCGATGATCGCCTGACGGTTCGAGCCGACAAATGTAATGTGATGCACGCCCTGGGTTTGGATTGTGGTCATATTGGTTCTCCATTACTTATTGCATAGTATTAAATTAGTGACGTCCCAATGGGCTGAAGTCTTCCGGGGGGCGAAAAGCATCCCGCCCCCCGGAGAGGGAGATCAAATGGTAAAGAACAAATTACGGATCTTGTTTATGTCCTCATAATCGCCGCGGGCAGAGCCACCGGGGTAGCGCTGGAAGGCAGTGAGCACGAAATCGGACGGGTCGTAGCTGAAGATAGTATCGATTCCCTTGAAGTTATCGGTGTCGGGTTTGGCTTCGAATTTGCCATCCTTTACGGTAGCGACCCATTTGCCGCCCCATTCGCCGGAAATCTCGATGCCATACTTTACGTCGACGCCCTTGGCCGATTTGGCATCGACGGTGGAGGGCAGGAGGGCAAACAGCATATAAGGCACCAATACGCCAGCCGTGCGCTCATCGAGTTTGCGGGTCTTCTCGCCCAGGCCGTAGCGGATGTCCCAGGTATGGACGCCATAATCCATTACGTGAAAAGCTGGATAGAAGAGGGTCGGGAGGGCACCCATGAACGGATGGGTGACCATAAAGCTGCCCCACTCTTCGGGTGTCAACTTCTCGAAGATATCCATCATCTTTTTGTAGTCGCCTTTGAGGCGGTCGATGGCTTCCTGGCGGTTGAGGCTGCGGTGCGCCTGGGCATGATCGTTGAGATCCCTGCTCATGACCAGCAGACCGACCGTTTCGGCCGGTTCTTTTTTGCGGGCCTTATCCCAACGGGTCAGATAGCCCTCGGTCACATCGATCATATGGCCGACCACGTCGCGGGTCTCCCATTCGGTACAGCGGGTCTGCACTTTCCAGTTCTTGGGATCATCCACCAGCTTGAAGAAATCGCTGCTCTCCTTCTTGATGACATCGAGCACGGTATCCTTGCCACTATAATCCATGGAATTAACGGCAGTCATTTTTTTTACTCCTTCTCTCTGAGTTGAAAGATCTGGTTACCATTAATCATGCAGGGTCGCGAGGTGAAAGGTTCTGCTTATCAACCACCTCCTTTACCAGGCTGCTCTCAAGAGCGTTTCGATTTGGGCAGCGGTGATCGGCTTGGGATTATTTTTTATACCGCCGTTCTGAAAACCCAATTGAGCAAGGGCGGGCAGGTCGGTCTGCTTCACGCCTGCGTCGCGCAAACGCTGCGGCACATTCATGTTACCGATCAGTTCGAAGATGCACTGCGCCTCGGATTCGATGACCGCTGCCGGGGTTAAGCCGGTCGAAGAGATGCCCATGGCTTCGGCAGCAGGCAGGAGCTGGGGCGCGGTCACGTCGGCGTTGAAGCGCATGGCATGCGGGAGGATGATGCTGTTGGCGATGCCGTGCGGCACGTTGGCGGTCCCGCCCAGGACGTGGCACAGGCCGTGATGCAGTCCCATTTTCACACTCGCCAGCGACAGGCCGGCCAGGTGGGCGCCCAGCAACATCTCGGTGCGGGCTTCGAGGTCGGATCCGTCGGTGTAACAGCGCAGCAAGGAGTTATGGATGTGGCGGACAGCGCTCAATGCTGCGGCGGTCGAAAGAGGGTTGCGCGTGATCGAATACAACGCTTCGATGCAGTGCGCCAGGGCGTTGATACCGGTGGAGGCCGTTATTTCGGGAGGCAGGTCCATCGTCAATTCGGGGTCGTAGACGACCAGTTTGGGCGCGATGCGCGGGTCGCTAACGGTGACCTTGCGAGGAGGGGTTTCACGAGTCTGAGTGGTGCCATAGACGGATGTCATTTCAGAACCGGCGTAGGTGGTCGGGATGGCCACGACCGGAGTGCGGGGTTGATCAACAGGGGAAACGGCAGCGGCCGGAGGCCCCGTCCTTTTCCCGTCCAATTTGAAGGCGACCGTTTTTGCCATGCCGAGCGGACTACCGCCCCCGAGCCCGATGAGCGCATCCACCTTTTTTTCAACGGCCAATGCGAGGACTTCATCGACCTGAGTATCCTGGACATGCTGGATGACATGGTCGAACACTCCCACCAGGCGTGTTCCCAGGGCGGATTCGAGTGGCGCCACATGCCCGCCCGCCCGAACTGAATGACTGGTGCAGAGCAACAGACGCTGGAATCCAAGGCGTTCCACGGCTTCGCCCAGTTGGGCAAGCGAGCCGGGACCGAAGATCACTTCC
>CAZPCR010000551.1:0-2241 GCA_964585035.1 uncultured Anaerolineaceae bacterium | reverse complement strand
AATTACGGGTAATTATGGATTGAAAAGCAGGAGGTTCGAATGAGGTTCGAATCATATGAAGTTAGTTAAAGGGTATTCGATCCGCGGAACGAAAAGGAACGAATACGGGAATTGATGTAGGAAGATGTGAAAATGTAAGGGATAAAGAGAAGAGCGAGATTCCTTAATCATTACAATAATTGTACTGAACATATGTTCTTGAGTCAAGCAAAGTTGTGTCCAAGGCGTCCACTGCTTAATGAGATTTATTCCACCCCCCAATCTACTTATACTTTATCGGCTTCACATCCCGGTCGGGTGAGGCATCGACATTATTAATGCCGCGCGGATAATAAAATGTCTGCCTCAGGTGTGCGGTAAGTGGACCGGAGGAACGGTAGCCCAGGTACGTCCCCCAGAACTGCATAGTCCTGAACCAAAAGATCGAAGCCAGATCCCGAAGTAACAGGCCTTGGTCTGCCGCGTGCCAAAGGTCGCTCAGGATGTTCGTGGCTGTTAAACGCACGAAATCATATATATTGAAATGCGACTCGGGGAAGATGTGCTTGAAAGCCATGCCCTCGCGCCGGTAACGGTTGAGAATGCCGCGCGGCGTCTCGTTGTGGGCATGGATGATCTCCGCCTTTGCCGCGTAGGCCACTACCCAGCCACGAGACTGAGCCCATTTCGCCCAGGCCACGTCTTCGAGGCCGGTCAGGGTTTCATCGTAGGGATGCTGTTCCCATAAGCTGCGGCGGATGGCGGCGTTGGCGTTATTGCAGAATGGACTGGGCTGGCTGGATATATCTTCATCGGGGAACCATTGCCGGAAAATCTGATTCTCCGAGAATTTGCTGGCGTCGGTGCCGCGTTGTTTGCCGTAGACGACTGCAACCCTTTTTTCATCGAATGGACGCAGGAGACATTCGAGCCAATCGGGGTAGACGGGATAAATATGCGCGCTGGCAATGACGATCAACTCATGCTTCGCTATCTGGATACCAAGGTTGAGCGAACTGCCAAATGTGAATTCGTGTGATGAGATTTTCGCAATCTGGGCACCGAAAGACGCGGCGATCGAAGCGGTGGCATCCGTCGAACCGGAATCTACAAGGATCACTTCGACATCCTTGACGGTCTGCTGGCTAATGCCTTCCAGCAGGCGGGGCAGGTGAGCGGCTTCGTTATAAGCGCGAATGATGATGGAACAATTCATGATTAATATATTGTTTGGAACTAGAAATCGATTTAACATTCTACCAATGAACTTATTAACTTGTAACGGCGCATCCATGAGGGGAGTGCCTAAATGGGTAGGTAAACGAAGTCGATGAGATGATAGGAATAATTTGGATATAGGCGTTGCTTAATCTGGCGATGGTTGTAGCAAAAGACGAACCAGCGAATGGCACACGCCAGAGCATAGGGGCAACGTGAGAAGCAACGAGACGATCTGGCGAGACGGGCCAGGTAATGACGGAGTTCAGAATTATCGGCTTCGACCGAATACGTTTCTGCTTTCCCTTCAGAAACTTCATATCGACCCCAGTGATACCAAAGCAGAGCATAAAGATCAAAGGCATCACTTGTGTAGTGTTTTGCTTTCGGAGCTTCATCCACCAGTTCTTGAAAGGCTTCTTGCGTGCGGGTCCAGACCAATTTCCAATTCAAAATACAACGCGTATGCCGATCCACTAGGGTCAGGACATAAATCCTGTTTTTTTATCGCCAATAAAGGTAAAGAGTTCATCCATTTCGGCTTTGTGCACTTGGGCGGGTACGGGGGCGGCCGGTAATTTCTCCGCATACTCTTTCACCCAGTTAGCCACCGTTTGCGGATTGATTTCCAATTGTCGCCCAATCCGTCTCAGGTTGGTTCCATCCACATACAGCTGAATGGCCTTTCGACGCACAGTCTCACTGTATCCTTGGATCTTCTTTTGGGGTGTGTAACTGGCACCGCACCGATAACATCGATAGCGTTGGCTACCTGCTTCGGTCTTTCCAATTTTGTGTTGCTGCGTTTGACTTTCGCACTTCGGACATTTCATATACCCTTATTTTACACAGCCTTTTAGGCACTCCCGATGCGAAAAGGGCTTGTGAACTGGGGAATCGCATGCTATAATGACAAGTCGCGTTAGAAAAAAAGATATTATAGAGACTTGAGGAAGAACGAACATGGCAGACTTGTTGAAATCCGTTGAGGCCAAGAAGAACGAAAACATACCTGAACTGCGCCCTGGCGACACCGTCAATGTG
>CAZPCR010000550.1:0-2245 GCA_964585035.1 uncultured Anaerolineaceae bacterium | reverse complement strand
GCCGCAGAAATTATTAATCTTTGCATTGATTCAAATGTTGATATTGGCGATACCAGGAGAACAGCAGGCATCATTAAGAGCTATTTCCTCGAAAAATACGCATGAGTATATTGCTTCGTGGTCCGCTATAGGATAGCTGCCGTCTTGATCTGACAATCTGTTTCTTCCCCCAAAAAATTGTTTAAACGCAGGATGCACAATTCGCTCCATCGTTACTTCTCGCAGATACTGGAAGTACGGCACGAACTGTGCATCCAAATTCGCACGCAGTTTTAAATTTTAGCCAGCCGCTTCTGCAATCCCTCCGGCAGGAACGGCTGCTCGATGCCCTCATACAACTCCCAGCTTTCCTGGTGAGAAACCTTCTCGCCCGGCAAAAGGTTGACTACCGGGCCAAGCGATTCCAGCTCGACGAACTGGTCGTTGCAATAAGTTTCCGCGTTGCACCCATGATCGGGGAATATTTGAGCCACCCCACTATCGATGCGTTTGACGAATAATATGTTACCCAACTTGTACGCAGACCAGCCGTGCGGATTGTAATAACCGATCTTGCACGGCGGCAGCGCAGGCGTTGCCTTGAGTAGGATGAAATCGTCGTCAAGCATCAGCCGCGCATCGTGTAATTTTGTATAAGGCCACAGCACCAGCAGCCGGTTCGATAGCAGTCCCGCCGGGTCGGTATTTCCAGCCGCCTGGGGCAGGATCACTGTGCCGCCTTGTTTGAACATCGTGATGCCCCAGGGAGCCAGTTCCACAGGCCATAGACCATCGTTCCGTATTTCATGGCGTATCGTGACTCCGGCGCTTCCGGCTGCCAGGTGAATTTCCATTGACTTCCCGAGCCCGGTTCCGGGTTCGGTCGCTGCATTCAGTCGGATCCCGTCTGGCAGTGGTTCTATTGTCACCGCCCGGTCGGGGACGTAGGTGCGCGGCATGTCTTCCGGCGCATGCCATAAGCGATGCCCGCCCATTACTTCATATCTACCGAAGGGTGTATCCGACCCGGCATCCGGTAGTTCCGCAAGCAGGCTGGTATCCGATTTACCAAAATACAGACGTGCGATGCGCGGGCCCACGTCCGTCAAATATTCCATTCGCAGGAATCCGTTATCGAGCACTTTGGTGGGGTGACCACAAAAATTATTCATAAGACCTCGTTTTTATGACTGGGCTTGAGGGAAACGATCTCTTCGACGCGATGTTGAGAGTCAAAGAAATGGATGATATTTTCCCACATCGATATTACAAGTATACGACAAAGTATGGTTGCGGTTCTATGAGCCTCCTTTTCGGGCAGGTCGGTCATCGTCAATTCTCCCTGAGAAAAATGGGTCAATCGATTTCATAAAGATGTCGGGCGATGATGTGGTCCTGATACTCGGGAGCCAGCTCGCAGAAATAACCGCTCCAGCCCCACACGCGCACGATCAGGTTCTTATGGTTTTCCGGGTGTGCTTTGGCATCCAATAAAGTGGCAACGCACAGGCTGTTGAGCTGCAGTTGCTGGCAACCCAGCTGGGCGAATGTGCGTACCAGCATGGCCGTCTTACGGATCGACTCTGGATTTTTAAAAACAGAGTCTGAAAGTTCCATCGTGATCGGGCCGCCATTGCAAATGGCACGGTAATCGATCTTGGCGAACGATTGCAAGGTGCTGATTGGTCCGCGCACTCGCACACCGGGCGAGGGAGCCAGGTTGGCGCTGAATGGCTGACCTTTGAGCCGGCCGTCTGCCGTTGCACCGACCTCCGGCTCGCGCATTCCGGCATGGTTGCTTGCCAGCCAGATATAGTACATGGCCGAACCGGTGCCCGGGCGCAGGATGCCGCCTCGTGGAGTTCTTCCATAGGCTTCACAGGCCTCTGCCAGGTCGGCGAATAACGTTACCAGCAATGTATCCGCTTTTGGATCATTATTCCCCACCTTGGGCCCCTGCTCTTCGAGTTTTGTACGCAGGGCTTCGCGGCCGCTGAAATTTTTATCCATCGCGGAGAGCAGATCGTCCGGTGCCAGGCTGTGCTCTTCGAAGATGAATTCCCTCACCGCTGCCAGGGCATCCGCGGCGTTCGCCGATCCTGCTCCGTGAATGCCAAAGTTATTGTATTTAAGCCCCTCGCATACATCCCGGCCCTGCTCGAGACAGCCTTGCATGAAGACCGAATAATATGGTGCGGGGGGCAGCAACAAGTATGAATAGGCGTCTGCCAGGCGATTAACTTGTTCGCGGACTTGTGCATGCACG
>CAZPCR010000549.1:0-2265 GCA_964585035.1 uncultured Anaerolineaceae bacterium | reverse complement strand
TGATGAAGCAGGTCGTCACTACTTCCGGTTTTGATGGTGTTATCGGCGTTGATATGCTCGACCTCCAAAATGGACAGGAAATCCACTTTGCTCTCAACAAAGGGCAGGATCTATCGGTTAATCCTGATGTCGCCTTCACGGCTTCCAGCACTATCAAAATACCAATCCTGGTTTCATATTTTATCCAGCACGGTACTGCACCAGTGGACGATTCGGTCAATACAAAGATACTAAACATGATCCATAAGTCTGATAACGTAGCCTCAGACGATGTAATGGCTGAACTTGATCCCAACACCGGTCCATTAGTTGTGAGCCAGGATATGAAAACAATCGGTTTGCAAAATACATTTATGGCCGGTTTCTTTTATACGGGTGCCCCATTATTACAGAGGTTTACAACCCCGGCCAATCAACGAGTGGACGTTAATACCCAGCCTGATGTCTACAACCAGACTACCTCCTCTGACATGGCGATGTTAATGGAAGATATATATCAATGCTCGGATACAGGAGGAGGTGCTTTAGTGGCCGCGTTTCCAGATAAGATGAATAAAGATGTATGCAAAAAGATCATCAATTATCTGGAGCAGGATAAGATCGGTGTTTTGATTGAAGCCGGCGTCCCCGAAGGGACAGAAGTGGCGATGAAACACGGTTGGATACCCGGCAGTGATAATATCTTGCACGACGTCAGTGCAGTAGGGATAGTTTATTCTCCTGGCGGGAATTTTGTGATTTCGGCTTATACATATCATCCTATTCAAAACTTATTTGACGTAACTAATCCGTTGATAGCAAATCTAACGCGCGCGGTCTATAATTATTTCAACCTGACCTCACAATAAATACTCCGCTTTTTTTACAAAATCATCTGGCACAACCAAACTTGGCAGATAATCGGTGGTTGAAAGAGGGTTTATTATTATTTCCTGGCAGTTTAGAAGAAATGGTTTTTTCGTATATAATCGAGGAATGAGCGCTGCTCTAGGTCTCTTTCGTCTCCAACAGGTGGACAGCCGTATTGATCAGATCGAAGCCCGATTGGGAAAAATACGGGACATACTGGCGAATGACTCGGAGATTCAGGTCGCAATGGAGCAGGTCAAAATTGCTGAAACAAAACAACACGAGTCTGAACATTCCAGGCAAATGTCGGAAGAAGAAGCGCGGGATAAACAGATCAAAATCCTGGAGGCGGAATCCAGCTTGTATGGGGGTAGCGTCAAAAATCCAAAGGAGTTGCAGGATCTGCAAGCAGAGGTTGCATCCCTGAAAAAGCACCTCGTCTCCATCGAGGACCAGGAATTGGAAGCAATGGTCAGGGTTGAAACCGCACAAGCCGATTTGTTGTCTGTGCTGGACGATCTTAAGCAAATTCAAGCTAGGCTCGGTGATGAAAATAAAAAATTAATTGCCGATCAGGAATCTCTTTCACGGGACCTTGCTGATCTCCAGGCGGAACGCAACGCTACGATCAGTCCGGTCGATATCGTCATTCTAAACACCTACGAAACCCTGCGCAAACAACGACGAGGTCTTGCCGTCGCAGAGGTTTCAGAAAACGCTTGTCGTGCATGCGGTACCACCCTTAATGCGGCCTTGCAGCAAAGCGCCCGTCATGCTACGGAATTAGTATATTGCCCTTCCTGTGGGCGTATCTTGTATGCAGGCTGAATTCAGCCATGAGACTTCCTTTTTCTGTTTCAGTTGACGCCCTTTCATTTTTCTTCGGATTCGTCATAGCCAGCGTTTTTTGGTGGGTCGTCGGACGAGCACGTCCATTATGGACCGAGATCAATCTAAATCTAAAAAAACAACGGGAAGAATCGTTAATTCTTCGGACCAGCAGCGTTGAAGAGACACATCGCCGCATCACTTTTCGTCGTGCGCAAGTCATGCATTTGGCAGCACCATTATTTGCGTTGAACGAAATCTTACAAGAACCTCACATTCTTGCTCCATTACCTCAAGTAGAACCAGGTGGCTTGATTGCCACTGAAGACGCGGTCACCCAGACGCTCCCCTATATGCCTTCCTGGCCGGAGCTGGCTGCTGTCTACAATGCGCCAACCCTCACCTTGGCTGAGGCTCTTTCAGGCGGAGCAAATTTGATCGTCATTGGTCATCCTGGGATCGGTAAGACGGTGGCCATTGCTCACCTTGCTTCCCAGGCAGCCAATCGAAGTGAAGAGCTCGGGTCGCTTAAGGATGCAATCCCATTCCTTATTCACGTAGCGGATTTGAAATTACCGATCCATGAAA
>CAZPCR010000548.1:0-2282 GCA_964585035.1 uncultured Anaerolineaceae bacterium | reverse complement strand
GGTTTGACTCCGAATGGTTCACCGACCTTAAGCACGGTATTCCAGAACTCCACGGCGCGCTCGGGGTGGACGAACAATTCAAAGGCCATTTTCTCGCCGGTGTAGCCTGTGCGCGAAACGATCAGGTCGAACCCACCAACTTTGGCATCGCATAACTCGGTGCGCTTCAACTTCATAATGCGCGCCCGGGTCTTATCGTCAACGCCCATAGCAAGCAATATATCGCGGCTCTTGGGGCCCTGCAGGGCAATGTCCACACGCATGGCGGAACCTGACTTGGGGTCACGCAAATTGCGGAGCGTGGCGGCGTAGCCGTAGGTGCGTGCCCACGGTTTTTCATTGTCGATCATGACGTTGCCATCGCGCACACTCTCCAGCCAGGTGCGGTCTTTGTCGTCGTTGGAGGCGTTTACCACCACGAGATAGTTATCCGTGCCGCGGCGATAGACAAGAGTGTCGTCCACCACATCCGCATCGGGGGTGAGGAAGTGTGTATACAGCGACTCGCCCGGCTGTAACCCGCCGCAGTCGTTGCCGCAGACCGCATCAAGGAACGAGGCCGCGTCGCTGCCGCGCACGTCGTATACGCCCATGTGACTGACGTCGAACAGACCTGCCGCCTGGCGTGTGGCGAGGTGTTCCTCCACCACCGAGGTATACCAGACGGGCATGTCCCAGCCCGCGAACGGCACCATCTTGGCGCCCAGCGCTTTATGCGTTTCGTGCAGGCTCGTAAATTTCGGAGTGCCTTCTGCGGGTTCGATCCATGCAAAGGGTGGTTTAGGTGCGGCTTCTTGATTGGGTTCAATCTGCTGGCCGATGAACCAAGGTTTGTCCATGCTGGCAGTACTGCTCCACGCCGGTAGAACATTCGCTTTCACATTTTTCTTCTTGACATTATTGACCACAAACGGTCCGGGCATGCGTGCCGCGGAGAAGTCCTGCTCGCCATTGAGGTTGAAGGATGTATAACCGTCGGAAAGATCGCGCAGCCAGGTGCCGACCAGCCCAGCTTTAGCGGGTGGCATTTCCAATTGATAGGTGTTCGCATCAATGCAGGTAAGCACGCCGCTGACCGTGCCTTTCGGTGTTGCGATCGTTGTGGCTTGCGATTTGCCTTTCCTCAATGCAGATAAGTTGCTTGAGACAGCATAATCCAACATCTGCCTGGCGCGCGGACCGCTTATCTCGAATACACCGCTCTTGGTCTTATCATCGATGAAATAGAAGTGCGGGTAATTGCTCTGCTCGTACTTGAAATCGATCCCCGCTTTCTTTGCCAGTTTTCTGATCTTAAGCCTGGCGTCATTCAATACGTTGAAGTCCAGTTTTGCGCGGCGCTGGCGTCCCTTATGCGGGGTATCCACGGAGTGAGGTGCACAGGCTTCCAGCACGTCGGCGATCACGTCGGCCAGCTCGCGGGCGGTCTGTTCTTTAAATCCGCGCTGAGTGATCCAGGGTGTGCCGAGCCGGATGCCGCTGGGATCGACTGAGTTCCTATCGCCGGGGATGGTATTGCGGTTGACCACCACGCCTACAATATCGAGAATGCGCGCAGCCTGGTCACCGCTCAGGCTCGTGCCATCCGGGCCTTTGATAGAAGTCACATCGACATTCAGCATGTGGGTATTCGTCCCACCGAAGGGTATGCGAAGACCGCGCTTCTGAAACTGGTTTGCCATGGCCTGTGCGTTCTTGATGGTCTGCACCTGCAGCTGCTTGAATTGTTTGGTCTGCGATAGCTTGAACGTAAGCGCCAGTGCTGCGAACACATTGACATGCGGTCCGCCCTGTTCGCCGGGGAAGACGGCCTTGTCGATCTTCTTCGCGATAGCTGCATCTATCGTCAGCAGAACGGCGCCGCGCGGGCCATCGAGACTCTTATGAGTAGTAGACATCACCACATGCGCAAGGCCGATCGGTGAAGGAACCGCTCCCGCTGCAACCAATCCGCCGATGTGCGAGATATCGGCCAGTAGGTAAGCACCCACCTCGTCCGCGATCTCACGGAATTTCTTCCAATTGGGAACCCACGAATAGGACGAGAAGCCCGCGATGATCATTTTGGGTTTGCTCTCGAGCGCCAGGGCGCGGATCTTGTCGTAATCCAGCTTTTCATCCGCGTCCACGTTGTAATGGACGATCTTGTAATATTTGCCCGAGCGGTTGACGGAAGAGCCATGCGAGAGGTGTCCGCCATGCAGAAGGTTCATACCCATTACAACACTGCCCGGTTCGACCAAGGCGTGGTATACCGCGTTGTTGGCCGGTGCGCCTGAAAG
>CAZPCR010000547.1:0-2286 GCA_964585035.1 uncultured Anaerolineaceae bacterium | reverse complement strand
GCTCCCATTCGTAGCCGAACAGGCTCTTGAAGAAGTTGTTGCTCCATTTGGTTGGTGTCTTGCTCCAGGTGACTTCCAGGCCGCTGGTGATCGCATCGCCTCCCTTGCCCGTACCAAATTTGCTCTTCCAGCCCAGGCCTTGTTCCTCGATGCCTGCAGCCTCCGGCTCTCTGCCCACAAGTGAGGCATCGCCGGCGCCGTGGGTTTTACCGAAGGTATGGCCGCCCGCGATCAGCGCCACTGTTTCTTCGTCATTCATCGCCATGCGCTTGAAGGTCTCGCGGATATCCTTTGCAGCCGCCAGCGGATCCGGATTGCCGTTCGGCCCTTCCGGGTTTACATAGATCAGGCCCATCTGCACGGCAGCCAGGGGATTATCGAGTTTCCGGTCACCGCTGTAGCGCTTGTCGCCAAGCCATTCGCTCTCTTTCCCCCAGTTAGTGTCCTCATCCGGCTCCCAGGTGTCCTCACGCCCGCCGCCAAAGCCGAAGGTCTTGAAGCCCATCGACTCCAACGCGCAGTTGCCGGCCAGAACCATCAGGTCGGCCCATGAGATTCTTTTACCGTATTTCTGCTTGATCGGCCACAGCAGCCGTCGCGCCTTGTCCAGGTTTGCATTGTCGGGCCAGCTGTTGAGGGGTGCAAAGCGTTGGTTGCCGGAACCTGCGCCCCCGCGACCGTCCCCGATGCGGTAGGTGCCCGCACTGTGCCAAGCCATCCGAATGAGGAGCGGCCCGTAGTGACCAAAGTCGGCGGGCCACCAATCCTGTGAGTTCGTCATGAGCGCTTTGAGGTCTTTCTTCAGGGCCTTGTACTTAAGTTTTTTGAATTCCTTGGCGTAGTTGAATCGCTTGCCCATGGGGTTGGACAGGCGAGAGTGCTGGCGTAGGACCCTGAGGTTCAATTGGTTCGGCCACCAGTCCTGGTTCGATGTGCCTCTGCCGGTCGTATGTTTGTCATTCCTGCCCGTTTCCGGGTTCTTGCTGTCGTCCATTATTTACTCCTTTCATATCTGGTGTGGATTGTTGAAAAGCTTTATTTTGAATGGTTATCCTCGGCTCCCAATGAAAGAGTGTCTTATCTCTCCTCTTTACAATCCGCGCAAAGCCCATAAAGGGTTATTTGAGGGCGGAGGATCTTATAACCTGACGTTCGTTCCAAACTTCGCAGCGATTTCTGGTCGAGTGAAACTTCCCCATCGATGATCTTATTGCACTTCATGCATATCAAGTGGGGATGGGGATCAGGTCGGTTGCCGTCATAATGGCTGTCGTCATGCAGATCGATCTCCAATACCTGATTCATTTCTTTCAACAGGGATAGGGTTTTATAAACTGTTGCATGACTCATGGTCGGGAACCGGCGCTTAATTTTTGTGTAAAGTTGGCCTGCACTGGGATGTCCCTCACTGACGGCGATCAAACGCACCAGCTCCACTCGTTGGGGGGTCAGTCGGAAACCGTGCTCCTTCAATGCAGCAATCAGTTGATTAAAACGGACATCTGGATCGGTCATTGGATTTCTTTCGAGAATTGATTCTAACAAATAATGATTATTTGTTATTATATCTCGAAATATGAAGGATGGCTCATCGTTTTCAACGAGGACCCATACGGTAGGTGGATAAAAAAGCCATCACTGGCACGAGAATACTCTGCAAAAATCCGTTCAACCGGCAGCCAGCAAATCTTTGCTTGACGCCAGAACATTTGTTCTATATAATCGGGCAAGGTGGCCTCAAGCCACCACTGCCCACTTCGACGATATGAATCGTCGAAGTGTAAAAGCCAATTATCAAAGGATATATCATGCCTCAAAAGTATGAATTGACCTATTCCGCCTCCTCATCCAGTTCCTTCATTCATGTATCGGAGGTTATTCGTTCCTCTTCGTCCCACGGAACGAATATCTCTTCATTCCCCAAATCTGCTTACCCGATTCCCGTTCCCATTCGCGTATTCGTTCCTCCAAAAACTCAGCTATTTTCTACTCAAAATTAATTATGAAAATGATTAGAGGTAGGGGTCGAGTTGGAGTCGAATTGCTCGCGCGCTGCCGTAAATCTGCTTTTTTCCCTATTCATGGTTTACTTGATATTTGATTACACTATTGCCCAATTACCTAATCCCGAATAACGAATTATCGATTATCGTTTTTCCATTCTGATTATTTTTTCCATGTAAAATCTACCCATGACCTCCACTGACCCCTTTTCTCCTGATGAATTCGACCCCTGGGCCGAAACCTATGATCATGATGTAGCTGCTCTTAATAAATTTCCCTTCG
>CAZPCR010000546.1:0-2301 GCA_964585035.1 uncultured Anaerolineaceae bacterium | reverse complement strand
CACGGCGATCTTTGAATATATCGAAGGTTGGTACAATCGCCAGCGTTTGCACTCTGCATTGGGCTATCTCAGCCCTGCGGAGTTCGAGCTGAATTCGCGACATTAATTGTGTCCACAAAACTGGGGCAAGTCCAGTATGCTAAGGGACAAAAGGATTTAGGATATTAGAGGGTACGATTGAAAGAAGTTATACTGTCCGCAAAACAATAGTCAGGCGACAAACTGAATTTCTTGTTATCCCAAGATTTATAAAACGGGTAAACCAAATAAAACATGAAAACAGATGTACTTGAAATTGCCCACATGGGTTTGAAACAAATGAGGCTGCATCCACGCAATATTTATGATTGGCGGGTGAGACGTGAAATTTATAAATTGCTTAATGTAGATTCGAAATTACTTCCCGACCGTCGCCACCAGTCTTTAGCCATTCAAGCCGCAGAACATGTCCTTCCGTTATACATACAAACCGGGTTGGATGAGCAATTGGTTTATCAACTTCTTGAGGCCGCGCGGGCATTTACACAAAATCGAATCGATATCGCCAAAGTAGTAGAGATTGAAGATGCCGGTTATCACGCTTCACAAAGGTTTGGCTACGACTTCGAAAAGGATAAAAGGAATTATCAAGCAGAGTATGCGGGTTTTGCAGCTTACAAAGCACTTGTTGAAGTTAGACATTTGATTGATCCATGGAAAGGAATAGAACATCTAAGGATGGGGAAACCTGTACTTCGCTTCAGTGGTGATTTTCACATAAACAACTGGAGGAAAGGAATAGATTATACAGACGAAGAGTGGAGTAAACTTGCTGCAGCCGGGGATACCGCCGCGGCTGCGGCGTTTGCATACGCAACTTCCGCAGAGTCAGATGAATTCGTTCCAGGAAAACTTAGTGAGTTTTGGGAATGGTGGGTTGACGTTGCCCTACCTAAAGCTTTGTTGGTTCAACCGAATGCCACTTAACAAAGCATGCAGTGTATGCGAATTTACTGTGTAACGGAGGTTGGAGCAACGAATGGGGAAATGATGAGTGCCCCCACCGGCTTCGCCACCTTCCCCAAAGTCCGCAACAATGGGATGGGTGAGATGATTATTTTGAAGGCCGGATTTGGGGGAGGAAAAGACCTCATCCCGGGCCCCTCTCCCGCAGGAGAGGGGAGCTTGTTTGTTGTGGTGTAGAGTATCGCCAGAGTGAGTGATTAGTCTATAATTTGAGGATGCCAGTCAAGAATAAATGATCGCAGGGTTTATTGTCATTCAGCGTGATTGGTCATTGAATTGGATTGGTTGAGCGAGGAATAGATAAAGATTGTAGAAGTTAAATAAAATTGCTCCACTCAGGGCGAGGGGGGCGCCCTAAATGGAGCAATCTCATTCTTGCACGGATTGAACCTTTTGGGAAGGTAATGTGGAAAAGATTAATGAGTTGCTAATAATCGCAAAGCAGAAACTAAAGAGAGGACTGGATTTGACGAATTAAACCCCGTAAAATTGGATCATCGGAAAATGGTGGCTGCAATGGATGTATACTGCAAGAGTAAAAACAATGTCTACAGCCCAAAAAATTGCAGCTTCACGTTCACAAAAGGGCCGTCCAACCCATCGTTAGACCTATCCACTCTACATAATGAAAAAGAAAGCATGGACACCCATGGATACAATTGCCAGCCTCGAGAACAGGAGCAAATCCTACTGGGTAATGATGGGAGTTATTCTCCTAGCCCTGGTTGGTTTGCTCGATTATCGGACAGGATATGAGATCTCGTTTTCATTATTCTATTTACTGCCAATATCCCTAGTTGTTTGGTTTGGAGGAAAGCGACTCGGGGTTACAGCAGCCATTGTGAGCGCCCTGATGGAGTTAAGTATCGATGTTTTAACCGGGGACAATTCTTTGCAGCCCGTCTTTTATTTATGGAATGCCGCCATTCGATTTGGCTTCTATATTATCGTGACATTGCTTTTAGCGGAATTGAAATTATCGAGGGAACAAGATAAGAATTTGATCCGTACAGATTACCTGACCGGCGCGACAAGTTCAAGGTTCTTCTATGATCTACTCCAAAATGAAATAAACCTTTTTCAAAGATATAACCATCCTTTTACAGTCGCCTATGTAGACATTGATGATTTCAAGACCATCAACGACCAATTCGGTCACATCACAGGTGATATCGTTCTCCGAAATGCAGTAACTTTTGCCAAAAATGGATTGCGGAAAACAGATGTTGTGGCACGGGTGGGCGGCGATGAATTTGCAATCCTTCTCCCGGAAACAGACGAAAAAGCTGCGCAGAT
>CAZPCR010000545.1:0-2301 GCA_964585035.1 uncultured Anaerolineaceae bacterium | reverse complement strand
TAAAGCGTTATATAAAAATGCGAGGTCGGGATGATCTGTGCTGTCTGCGCGTAGATGAGCTCGAGCACGTCGTCGAATGTCAGGGTGACGTTCACACCTTGCGATACACGTGTCAGGGCATTCATTTCCTGCACCCGGCGCTCCAGGTTCGCGACCGTCTGAACACGTTGGATCGCCACGGAGGCGGTGTCGGCTAGATTCTCGAGAAACATCAGATCGCGCGGGGTGTAGGGCTGCCCCGAAAGGCGCGGGCCAAACGCCAGCCACCCCACGGGACGTTCGCGGCCAGGCATGGAAATAAACAGATGTGCACCCAATAAAGCGAGTCGGGATTTTTCTTGTTTAAGACTGTCGGGGAGTGTCGTTCCATCCAGATACAACGGCAGACGTTCATTGATGAAATATTGGGCCAATGGGCTTTCCGAAGAAAAATGGATGTCTGTGCTGGCGCGGTTATCCTCATCCGGCAGCGATATATACTGGTCATTCGGCATATCATACGTAAAGATATGTATGGATTCCGGTGTGAGGGTGGAAATGATCTGGTTGCGCAGCACGCTCCCAATGGTCGCGAGATCCAGCGCCCCGGTTATATCGTGTGTAAATTTCTGGACGCTTTCTGTAAATGCGCGCTGCCCACGGAAAAATGAATTATCTACAAAAGTTTGCAAGCGCAAGCGAATAGGATCGAGCAGGATCGCCAGCACGAAGACCAGTCCACCAATCCAGAAGGGATTGCTGGCGGGCATGGCTGTTTTGAAGATCTCGCTAAGGCCTGTGACGAGCAGTGCGTATCCACCCACGATAAAGATACATAGCAAAAGATATATGACACCCTGGCGCACCCAATCGTCGGCGCGCAACAAACGGAAACGCAAAATTGTGTATCCGAGGGTAAGCGGGAATAACACGGTGGGCAGGAGGAGAGAAGTGCTGAAATCGAACAAGTGAAAAGGCGTCGTAAGCAGCCAGATCGTTATCGGCCCTAAAGCCACCAATGTTCCGGTGAGAATCATGCGCGCCTGTGTCTTGACGACCGGCGATTGAGCCGTAAAACCATAATAAACATTCACCAGCAGATAAATGAGGCCGCACGCACCCACGAACATGTAGATCAAACGCCACGCCAGCAGATAGTCCAGAGGATCCACCAGGTTGTTAAGTGTCGTAAAAGCGTAAGCGCTCAACCCAATGGCAACCAGGTAACCGATCCAGCGCAGATAGGGGCGGCCTATTACAGCGCGCGCCTCCTGCGGGAAGGAGAGAGCCAGGTCAACCAGAGCACCCCCGGTCATAGCCAGACCGAGCGTCCACAGCGGTGTCAGGTCGTGAGTTGTATATAAGTCAAATAAGGAGCCGGTGGCTAAACTAAGCGAGGCGGACAAAATGGCAAAAGACCGTCCAGCTCTCTCCTGGCGACGCAAGCCGAAGATCGCAATGCTGATGGCAAGGAATAGAAAACTGACGATGAGCGGCAGGGTAAGGTACGAGGTTACATCATCACCCGGGAATGAATTCAATTTAACTTGTAGTGTTTTTTCAACACCCCCAGAGCTGACACTCAACGGGATCGTCTCACCGGGAAAGAACCCGCTCAAAATCTTTTCGACTTGCGCCGAAGTATTGACTTGAACACCATTGACGGATATCAACCGGTCTCCCAGCTTTACCCCCTGACTGTATAGATTCCAGGTACTACTATCCCCGCTCGGCGCGGACCCGTTAAACATCATCGTTTGCTCAAAGAAAGCGCCCATGAAGGGAGTCTTCAGCCATGAATTGGCCAGGATCAGGGCCGCGACAAAGGTCCCCACCGCCACAAGTTGGTAGAGGGAGACGACCGCTTGAAAGATGCGGTCCACAAGCGCACCGGAGCGTTCTGTGCTTACGCTCCTGGCGAGAGTTGGGCGCAGGGTATCCGTAGGATTACTCAACTTTTATCCTCATTTTGACCGCCGATGCAAAAATTGTACTTAGATTATCGAGGAAAAGCGTGGTACTTTCATAACAAAGGTAGGGTGCTAAAATCTTCCTGGCCGTTATATAAAACGCTCCTTCGATCCGAGCATACCTTACGAAAGTATTTGTTAAGTGACAATTTACCGGAGATGAACAAAGATATTCTACAGGTGCGATGTGGACGGAGATTTTTTAGACTTATTGTTTCTCAAAGATCAACTTGGATTGATCGAGATCAGCTCGGTGCCGTTATAAACGATAGCACACCATCCAACCTTTGGATCCGTAAGCTCCAGCCAAGACTCCTTTGCCGAGACCACCTTGATACTTTTGCCCTTAACA
>CAZPCR010000544.1:0-2306 GCA_964585035.1 uncultured Anaerolineaceae bacterium | reverse complement strand
AGCCAAGGGTTTCCGCAAGCTCGAATCCCATGATCTTTTTACCCTCAACGCGATACGGCTCTTTGAAGGTGGAAAGGTCAAACCACCCTTCGGCTTTTGCTTTTTCACCGGCCATGCCGGCGGCATCGCTGATCAGGCCGTCCACCAATACGACCTCTGCCCCTGCTATGCGGCTTTCCTCAATATTGGCACGCGGGGTGTCTTTTGGCATATAGATCAAGGCTTTGATGTTCGCTCGAGCTGCATAGGCAGCCATGGCCCCGCCCGCGTTTCCGGCCGTAGGGATGATTACTTTTTCGATTCCCAGTTCCTTCGCTTTGGAGACGGCCGCGGCCAGACCCCGTGCTTTAAACGATCCAGTCGGGTTCTTGCTCTCATCTTTAACGAACAGGTTGCGCAGTCCAAGCTCCCTGCCAATCCTCGGAAGGTCCAACAGGGCGGTATCCCCTTCTCCTAAATACACGAAGTTTTTTGGATCCTTCACCGGCAGCAGTTCGTGCCAGCGCCACATGCCGTTAAGACGGCGACGGAAGGCATCCCGGTCGATATGGTTGCGTACATTCTCCAGGTCGTAACGCACTAGTAAAGGGGATTGACAGTTGGGGCAAAATGTTTGTATCTTATCGGTATCGAACATTTCGCCGCAGCCCGAACATTCTAACTGTGAATAATATGAAGTTTTCTCGGTACTTGCAAATCCGTTCGTCGTGGGTTGATGAGCCATTTTTGTCCTAGTGATCTGCTACCAATATAATCATTAAAATGCCGGCAATCATTGAGGGGATTCCACAAAACCTTCGACCCTCGCCCATAGTTCTCGAATATTGATCGGTTTGGACATATACACATCGCATCCTGCTTCGAGAGCCTTTTCGGCATCACCCTTCAAGGCATTGGCGGTGATGGCAATAATCGGCACATAAGCCAGGCCACTGTTACCGGTGGAGCGCAGCCGTCGGGCCACTTCGTAACCATCGATATCCGGCAGGTTGATATCCAATAGAATCAGATCGACTTTCTCACTTTGGGCGAGGGAAATTCCCTCGAGACCGTTCTTAGCTCCGAACACATGATAACCATGCGAATTGAGCACCCGTTTGACTAACAGCAGGTTGTCTGGATTGTCTTCGATGTATAAGATATTCTTGTTCATAGGCTTTATTATCCTTGTTCTCCGTTTTTGTCTTCAATGACCTGGATTACCTGGTCCACGAACTTCCGCGGCTGCAATGAGCCTTTTTGAAATACCGCTTCGATATGCCCGTTCAATCGTTTTCTTTCATCCGGGCTGATATCTTTGGCACTCACAACAACAATTGGGATACCGCGTGTACGCGGGTCCAGGCGTAGTTCTTCGACCAGACCGAACCCATCTATTCCCGGCATCATCAAATCGACAACGATCAGGTCAGGCCTTTTCTGGCGGGCCATGGTCAGGCCTTCCCATCCGTCGCTGGCATGGAAGAGGCGATAGGCCCTGCGGCTTTCCAAAAGGCGCCGGATCAGCAGTGCATCGTCTTCGTTATCGTCAACGATCAGGATGGTTGTCGTTTTCTCATCCAGGTTTTCAAGAGCAGCCTGCAAACCTTCCCGCGGGGCAGGCGTCTGGTTATCGCTCAAGCGGACATCCACTGCATATTTTTCGTCGAGGATATATGTCTCCGCTGCAAAGGTGTGTCCCGTACAATTGATTACAACGGTTTCTTCCTCTTTGATGATGCCATTGCTCATCAATTTTTCAAAACCGGCAAATGCCACGGCCGTAGCCGGTTCGACAGCCGTGCCTTCCGCCTCGGCCAGGGAATGCATGGAGGCAAAGGCTTCGGGATCAGTGACCGATTCCATCACGCCGCCGAATTGTTGTGTAAGATTCCATAGGTAGGTATAACTCTTCCCTGGGTCACCCGTGGACAGGATCGTGATGCGTGTATTGGGTATCACGAGTTCGGCCACATCGCGCCCGGCTTTAAATGCGTTTACCATGGGGGCGCAACCTTCCGCCTGAATGACCGCCAGTTTGGGAATATGGTTGATCAGACCCATGCCGAATAATTCTTTGAATCCCTGATATACGCCCAATGGTCCAATCCCACCGCTTACTGACTGGACATACCAGTCCGGGGCTGACCAATCAAGTTGTTCAACAATCTCATAAGCGATGGTTTTCATCGATTCACGCGCCGGAATCGAGCTTGTACCTCGGTCAAAAATCAGATGGCGGCGTTGGGCAAATTGGGCAGCAATCTGCTTTGTCTGGTCGTAACTACCGCTTACGCGAATGACCTCCGCTCCAAAGAGCGCCGTCT
>CAZPCR010000543.1:0-2310 GCA_964585035.1 uncultured Anaerolineaceae bacterium | reverse complement strand
GTTACCGCCCCGGCCCACATCCCGAATTTCGGGGGACCTAGCAGTAGGTGTTGGTAGATACCTCAAAGGACATCTGATGGCGATTGACTTTCAACAAATCTCCTTGCGCATCCGCGAGATCGGCAGGAGCGCACGGGAAAGAAGAAAGACCATAGATGAACGACGTGAGAAGGCCCGCACCCTTCTCAACCAGTATGCGGGTGAGTTGGATCTCCTGCGCGCCAAAGTGGATTCCGCAAAGGCTGCCGACCCGAACCTGCGCTGCGCCAGGCCGTTAAACGAGCCGCTCGATGCTCACTTCCCCGCGCCGGATTTGGTTAACGATTCAACGCTCATCGCTGCAGACGGGTCGCAGGTCAACCCCGACCGGCATGCCGCGCTGCTGTACTCGCTGATCAACATCGGGCTGGTCGTTTTCAAACCCGGCTCGAACCTTGCGCCCGAAGTATTCAGTTACGCGGATATAAAATATGGCGACGAGCTTTATTCGGATAACGGGAGCCTGCTGACCGAAGACCTGGTGGCGTTAGGGCGGGATATATCCGAGCGCAGAAAACTGCTCGAGCTGGCGGCGGGCTACCCCGGACAGGTCATTACGTTTACCGATGGACCGATCGAGTTATGGGGAGCCAAGGGGGGCAGCGAGGCCGATTTTCGACGGAACAGGGAAATCCATCTGTCCATCCTTTCTGAAATGGCATCCAAAAATATTTTGACAGCAGGCTATATCGATAAACCTGCCGCCGACCTGGTGACACGCCTGCTTGAAATAACTGAAGTCCCAGAAAATGAAATGAAGAACATTCGGACAAAACACAGCCTACGGGGCGTCTCTGACCGCTGGCTGTTCAGTCTGCTCAAACGAGGGGAGCGCTCGGCAATTTTCGTCATGCAGTCGAGTTCGCGGAATTACTACACCGGCGATCTCGAGATCCATTTCTTCTATCTTAATGTGGGGGATGAGAAACATCCGTGGATCGTGCGGGTTGAAATACCGTACTGGGTCGCAAAAGACAAAAACAAAGTTGACCTTGTCCATGCGGCGCTTATGCGCCAGTGCGAGATCATGGGGAACAAACCCTATCCGTATATCCTGCACCGCGCACATGAAAGCGCAGTGGTGAAGCTGGATGAAAAACAGCAAGTGGAACAGATGCTGGCTCAGGAACTGCTCGAACAGGAAGATGAAGTGGGCGAAGTTTCATATAAGCAATCGGCGAAAGACTTAAAAGGCATGGATAGGATAAGGCAGCGCGGGTAAATTCAAAAATCCGCAGGATCCTTTTCATCTGCGTAACCGAAGGAAGGACTTATGGCACAAATCGAAATCGGACGTTTACTGCGCGCAGGCACCACAGGCTTCATCGCCGGATGCCGGGTTAACCAGATGGAGGCGCCGGCTTTCGGGGCGCTGGTGCGCGCACCGCTGGGCACGGGGTATCAGGTCTATGGCCTGATCTACGACATCCATATTGACGACGACGGCCTGGTGCGGCAGCTTGTCACTGCCGAAAAGGTCAGCGAAGAAGTCATGCGCGATAACCGAGAGCGGCGCATCGTGCCGGTGGAGCTTTCGGTCCTGGCCGTGGGCTACGAGCAGGATGGCAAGGTCCATCACCTGCTTCCGCCGCGTCCGCCGCTGAGTTTGGATGTGATCTATCTGTGTGATGACAATGACTTGGTACGGTTTACGTCCGCAGGCCGGTTCGGGTATTTCCGTCATGTGCTGCGTTCGCAGGATGTGCCGGTCGGCGAAGTACTGGCCGCGCACATTCAACAAGCCGGGAGTGCCTATGGAAAAGAAAATGGCAAACCAGCCCTGCGCGGTGCCGAAGCGTGGAAAGAAGATGCGACGAAGGAATTGATAACTTTATTAAGGGATGACTATCCAACCCTCATGAGTGTGCTGGGCGCATTAGGCGAAGTGGTTTAACGTAAAATATTTAACCACAAAGAACACAAAGGAAGATCAAAAGACGGAATCAACCACAAAGAACACGAAGGATCACGAAAGAAAATCAAAAGACGGAATTAACCATAAAGAACACGAAGGATCATGAAGGAAGATCAAAAGACGGAATTAACGACAAAGAACACAACCCTTACAGGGTGGTTCGCGAAGGATCACAAAGGAAGTTCAAAAGATGGAAGAGAAGACGATAACTACAAGAAATTTCAAATCCATTCCACTCGAAGTAGAAGCCGTGGGGAAGAAGATCCTGGATGCCGCATACACCGTTCATAGTGCGCTGGGGCCTGGATTGCTTGAGTCGGTCTACGAGGCCTGTACCGCTTATGAGGCACGACAAC
>CAZPCR010000542.1:0-2314 GCA_964585035.1 uncultured Anaerolineaceae bacterium | reverse complement strand
TTTCGCCGCTCTCACCGCTTCCAATGCGCGTGTAACTTGTGAAATATTCTTTACACTTTTAATACGAAGCCGCATCTCCCGTGCAGACGCCATCGGTTATGCCTTCCAGGTATTACGGAAAGTATCGAGCATTTTCAACAACCTGGCACGGTTTTCATCGGTGATCGAATTCTTCTCAGTGATCTCTTTGCCGATTTCAGGATGGGAAGACTCCGCGTATTTGAGCATATCGGTCTGCCACTGCCCCATTTTGTCCACAGGCACCAGGTCGGCAAAGCCGTTTGTGCCGGCGAAGATCGCGATGACCTGATCGGGCAGCGACATTGGAGAATATTGCGGCTGCTTCAATATTTCCTGCATGCGCTGGCCGCGGCCGAGCTGCTGCTGCGTGGTCTTATCCAAATCGGAGGACATGAGGGCGAAAGCCGCCAGCTCCCGGTACGCCGCCATATCGAGCCGCAAACGGCCCGCGACTTGTTTCATCGCTTTGGTCTGCGCATCGCCCCCTACGCGCGATACGGAAATGCCCACGTTGACACCCGGCCTGATACCTGCATTGAACAAGTTCGATTCCAGGTAGATCTGGCCATCGGTGATCGAAATCACGTTGGTGGGAATATAAGCAGATACATCACCAAGCAGTGTCTCTATAATCGGCAGTGCGGTCAGCGATCCACCGGTATTTTTGATCTTGACGATTTTATAACCGTCAGGATTGGTCATTGCTTTACGAGCCCGTTCGGCCTCATCTTTGGAAATCGGGCCCGTATACATTTTGCCATCCACGCCATCCTTCTCTAATGCCAAGGCTTCTTTGAAATCCTTCCCGGTGATCACGTATTGGTTTGCAAGCCGCGCCGCGCGTTCGAGCAGGCGGGAGTGCAGGTAGAATACATCGCCGGGATACGCTTCACGTCCGGGCGGACGGCGTAGTAATAAAGAGACCTGGCGGTACGCCCAGGCATGTTTGGACAGGTCGTCGTAAATGATCAGCGCATCGCGCCCCGTCTCCATGAACTCTTCGCCGATGGCACAACCGGAGTATGGGACTATATACTGCAGCGCCGCTGATTCATCGGCAGCAGCAACCACTATAATGGTATGTTCCATGGCGCCATTTCGTTCCAGGATTCCCACCGTGCGGGCGACGGAGGCTTTCTTCTGACCGATCGCCACATATATGCAGATGAGATCCTTCCCCTTTTGATTGATGATCGTGTCAATGGCAATGGCCGTCTTCCCGGTCTGACGGTCACCGATGATCAATTCACGCTGGCCGCGCCCAATCGGTATCATCGCATCGATGGACTTAATACCCGTCTGGACCGGTGTGTCCACATCCTGCCTTTGCACCACCCCCGGTGCAATGCGGTCGATAGGGCGAAAACTCGTGGTGGTGATAGGGCCTTTACCATCGATCGGTTGTCCCAGTGCATTGACAACGCGTCCGATCAATGCATCCCCTACAGGGACGGAAGCGATGCGGCCCGTACCGCGCACGGTCATTCCTTCGGTTATCCCGGTGTATTCACCCATGATAATTACACCGACGCTGTCTTTCTCCAGGTTAAAGGCCGTTCCCATCACCCCATTGGCAAATTCCACCAACTCCTGCGACTCAACATTGGCCAGGCCCTGCACGCGTGCGATCCCATCACCGGCTTCGACCACTGTACCAATATCGCTTACGCTGATCTGCGGATCAAAGCTCTGAATTTGTCTCTCTAAATCACTGGTGATCTGCTTGATTAAATCCGTCATTCTGCCTCCGCCAACCTACCCATCAAGATTTAGGCCCGCCTGCACCTGGGATTTGCCTTTTACGTACAAGAACCCGGATAAGGGCCTTATCCGGGTGTTATGTGAAATTGATTATAATCGCCGCAATAATACCTGAAAGAAAACATCTTGTCCAGTTGCATATGAATTAGCTTAAGATAAATGTAATCTTATCTTTTTTCCTCTTGCAATCTGGGGGCATTGTTATATACTAAGCCCTTGATATTTTAATTAATGAGGAGCCACCATCATGAACACAATTAAGGAGCCTGGCAGCGACCAGCCTCCCAGTATCCGTACCAAACGAACCTGGCGTGTAGCAGTACTGGCGAATCTAAAAGATGAAAGTCAGCCTCTACCCCCGGGCGTGCCGCCCGATGCTTATGCAGATTTTGATCATATCGAAACCATAGATTGCATCCGTAAAGCTGTTGAAACAGACGGCCATGAAACTGCTTTTCTCCTGGCCGATCAAAACCTCCCCTTTGCCCTGCGAGATTACAACCCCGATATATGCTTCAATATTGCCGAGGGT
>CAZPCR010000541.1:0-2318 GCA_964585035.1 uncultured Anaerolineaceae bacterium | reverse complement strand
CAGGTTGAACGACTTCATCGCATGTCCTTGCGGTGTAAACTTCAGCACCAGGCCATTTTGCTCGCCAGCCGCGTAGATGTTGCCCTGCTGATCGATGACAAGACAGGCGCGGTTGAAAAAACCATTGTTTTCTGGACTGAAGATATTCGGAATTTCAAAGTCCGTTTTCAGCTTGGTATTAAAATGTATGATTGTACTGTCTTGGTCGCTGTAGGCATAGAGCGTATCGTCGGGGCCCCATGGCTTTTTCAAGGTCGAGACCAGGGCGTAGTGAGCCATGAAAATGCTTCAGAAAGATGACCGGCAAAATAACGTCGCGCTTGAGCAGCATTGTGGAATTTTGCTTGTTGGATGAGAGCAATCACGAGATTATTGATAGCAGCCATGACCTTTCCCATAGTGCCGATCGTCATACGCGTGGCATCTTCCTTGAAGGTGACATCGCGGCGACCATGCAATCCGGTTTCAATTCCCCAATGTGCACGACGCACATTCAGAATCCGCAAAGGGGTGGAATGGATTCGATCCATGCTGGTGATGCCATATTCCGTTTCACAGGAGGTGCGATAACAATGACCGGAACGAAACCACTGGAAGTGTCGTTCCAGCCGATACACTTGAGAGAGTCCTGGCCAAGTGGAATAGGCATTCAGCATTTCACTGGTGGTGATCGTTCGGGTTTCCAAACGGCCATGACCTTTATTGGTTTTATGAGCCGTGAAGAAATCGGTTTGAATTTTTCCAAATCCAGGCTTGAGATATTCCGGAGCAAAGAGTTCTTGGATGCTTTTGTATAAAGCGGGTTGATTCTCTTTCACCGGAAACACGTAGTCTCCCCCTTGGTCCGTAATGATGGCCGAGAGCCCGCGTTGCGTGTGCATCGCATCTGCGGTAATGATTTTTCCCTTGATTTTCACATTTTCCAGGGCTTTCGGAGCTTTCGTGATCTCGTTTTCCTTCCTGCCCACCGCCACCTGCGACATCACCTTCACATGTTTCACATCGCACAAGCTCAATAAATACTCCAAACCGTCCTCATCCTTTTTTCGCACCCCACGCGGCGCTTTGCCGTCCAGCGCATACACTTCCCCGTGTTCTCCGGCTTGGTTATATTCACCCACCAGTCGTTCGATTTCTTCTTGACAGACTACCTGCGCCAGAATCCTTCGGTACGTACTGTGACTCGGCATCTTCGCTCGTTTCAATTGCAATAGCTGCACCAACGGCTCTTGATGATTCTTCGCCCAGTCGGCCATCCCCGAGGGCCGATCTTCTCCACATAATTTCGCCAACAAGATAATCATCAGGATCGTGTCCAAACTGTATAATTTCCCACGAGCTTTCCGTATATCCGTTAGCTGGCATAGGCGATCATAGACACCCCCGATATCATACCGTATCCCGCTCGCACCATAGTCCTGTTTGATCCTGCCTGCGGTTGCCTTTTTGTCCGTGCTACAATACATGTCAGATCCTCCTCGGTTTTTTGCTTGCTTCCACTCGCAATTGTACCGAGAAGGATCTTATTTTTTACTTTTTGTCAACCGACCTTGGAAAAGCCATGAGAGGCAAGACATGGCTTTTTCAAGGATACTGTTGGCAAACCTAGAGCAAGGCAGGGTCGCCCCAAGGCTTGAGGGAAAATGAAAATCTAGGCGGGGTTCAATGTCCAACTCTTTTTGTGTCGGACTTGCGGCCGGTCTCCAGCCAGCCAATGAGCAGTGCGCTTGATGTTTGCGGCACACCCGGTAAACACAACCTGCAGATTGCGTTTCTTGTTGCCGATATATCGACCCACGCGCATTCCATTTCCGCGGACCAAAGCAGATAATGTTCCTTCCACACCCGAACGGTGTTGAGCGTAGTCTTTTTTGAAGGTTTCTGTTTTTTGACGTGCGCGGGCGGCTTCCGTCAATTCATAGTAAGCGCTGATCCCGATCGTTCGTCCGCCTTTGCCGGTGCAACAGCGCGGCCGCAATTCACAGGCCGCACAAGCTTTTGAAGAGAATCGGAAACTCAGGCTGTTATTTACCGGGACCGGATTTGTGGCGACCAGGCCTTTAGGACAAATGACGATATTGTTTTTTGCATCAATTTGAAACTGAGATTGAGTAATCCCATCCGGTAACATATCCTGAGGCGTTACAAAATTGGCCAGTGGACCGATCAATTCAATGCCATTCTTCCGGCTGTTATATAAAGCAGGTCCACTCATGTAGCCCGCATCCACATACTGTTCGGCAGGCTTGCATTGTCGTTGCTCCAATCGTTCTTGAATGGCAGGCAACTCTTCATGATCTGTCTGGTTGCTGCTGGTT
>CAZPCR010000540.1:0-2319 GCA_964585035.1 uncultured Anaerolineaceae bacterium | reverse complement strand
TTTAAACAAGGGCAAATTTATGACCTTGACAGGGTTGATTAGCTTGATTATATTAATCGTAAAAATACGATATAGGGTCTTATGCTGACAAACAAATTCATCCCAAAGGCGTGCTGCACACTCGATATCTCAGGTCTCGACCAGGAGCGGCTGGTGGCCTTGTTTAAAGCGTTGGGGAATCCCATCCGGTTGGAGATCATGAAATTCCTTGTAACGCATCCCGGTAGTATAACGGGTGATATTGTCGAATACCTGCCGATTGCACAGGCAACCACCTCACAACACCTCAAAGTCCTGCGGGACGCGGGCTGGATCGAAGGTATAGTCGAGGGTCCGGCGGTGAATTATCATCTTAACGAAGAAACCATCAAATGGTTTCGGTCCATAGTCAAGCATAACTTTTGAGCGTGCTGGGGTACTTGCCCGACCGGCCTGCAAAGGCCATTTCTTTTGGTGACATATATCGTAAAAATACGATGATTGGTTCGAATAAATTTTGCCCGGAGGTACAAGCCTATGAAAAATAAATTCGTAATACCCGGGTTCTGATCATGATCGGGTTCCGTACCCGGTTAATAAGGGACTTCATCAATGGATCCGAACAAACACGAGGATGGAAAATCCTCGGTCGTATTCAAACGAAAACATGGAAACAAAAAGGAGAGCAATTATGGAACAAACAATGGTCGAAGCGACGCATCAGGCAGCCGAGAAAATCCAAAAATATTATGCCTGGCGGGCGTCCAATTATGATGCCGGAGCCGGTTTCGAAGTGGAACATCATGCAGAGGCGCTTCGGTTGGCAGATGTCAGGCAGGGGCAGCGCGTTCTTGATGTGGCCTGCGGCACTGGCCGGGGGACGGTTGGGTTGGCTGAGGCAGTAGGAGCACAGGGCAGGGTCGATGCGTTTGACTTAAGTCAGGCTATGCTGGACCAGGCCCGGGACAAGTTCGATAAAAATGGGCTGAGCGGGATCGTTCATCTCAAACAGGGAAACGCCAGGGACCTTCCTTACCCGGAGGCGACTTTCGACCTGGTCTACAACGGGTATATGTTCGATTTGATTCCCCTGGATGGTTTCCTGCCGATCTTGAAGGAATTTCAGCGCGTCCTGAAACCCGGCGGGAAGCTGGTGTTGGTGAACATGAGCAAACCGGATGGACGAAAAACATTCTATGAGAAGGTATACGAGCGAGGCTGGGCGGTGATGCCCTGCCGCCCTGTATTAATGAGCCCGCTTCTGGAACCGGCTGGCTTCACCGGCATTCAAAGGTTATACCGGCCAACTCGCGGATCGATCATTGCCCTGCTTTGGGGACAGGAAATTGTCCTTGCTTGTAAAGACATAAAACCTTTATCTTAAATTCTCTACTAAAATCTCTAATTGGAGGATATCGTGACTATTGTAGCTGCCAAACTCGACAAGGAGGATGTCGTTGATGTCTATTCTCAAACAGCACCTGTTTATGATTTGTGGGGATCGCTTACCGAAACAAAAGCCAGGAAAAAAGCCTTGATTCTGGCCAATATTCAGAATGGCGAATCTATCCTGGAGGTGGCTATTGGTACCGGATTAACCTTCCGGGAGATAATAAGAGCCAATCCGGGTGGTCAAAATATTGGAATTGACCTTACCCCTGCCATGCTGGACAAGGCCAGATCAAGAGTCGCAAAATCGAGGGCCAACAACTATCAAATTTCTGTCGGTGATGCTTATGATCTCAAATTTACCGACCATCAGTTTGATTTGCTGATGAATAACTATATGTTCGATCTCCTGCCTGAAAAGGATTTCATCCCGGTGCTCAAGGAATTTAAACGGGTGTTAAAGCCTCATGGACGGATTGTCCTCGTGAATATGACTAAAGGAGAACATTTTTACCAGCGTTTTTGGGAAGCCGTTTATCGGATCAATCCCCGCTGGTTGGGTGGGTGTCGAGGGGTGTTTCTCTCCCAGGCAATGCAAACGGTCGGCTTCAAAAACATTTACCGCGAAACCACAAGCCAGATGGGTTTCCAGTCAGAGATCATTTCTGCGTCGATTTAAACTCGTAAATGAAAAGTTTCGGTCTATACGCTCGGATCTTTTGGTTTCTTCTTTGCTTGACAAAAGAACATATGTTCTATATAATGATTGGTGTATAAAAAGGCATCCGTTTATGTCCGATAACTTTGTTATCAACCCGCATCTTCCAACACTGAATTACTTGAGTCATTTCCCCTTCCGGTCAATTCCTAAAGCCATTCGTTCCTCTTCGTTCCGCGTAACGAATATTTCTTCATCCCCCAAATCTGCTTCCCTGATCCCCATTCCCAAAT
>CAZPCR010000539.1:0-2323 GCA_964585035.1 uncultured Anaerolineaceae bacterium | reverse complement strand
GGACGAATCGCGTCAAATGGGATATCTTGCTAAACGACGAATCGAAAATGCTGGTCATTCTAAATTCAATTTGACCCGGGCGCGAGCCGAATCGCTTCCTTTTGCAAACGATACGTTTGATACGGTTCTTTCGACCTTCCCCACCGAATATATATTCGACGTACGAACATTGGCGGCTATCTATCGCGTACTGCAAAAGGATGGACAGTTGATCGTCTTACCATCGGCTTGGATAACCGGACAAAAGTTTTTGGATAAAACCGCAGCCTGGTTATTCAAAATTACAGGACAGTCACCGACTTTTTCCTATGGCATCCTTAGCCAACATATTAAACCATTGCTGGAGAATGCAGGCTTCAAACCGGAATTCCAGGCGATAGAAATCCAATCCAGCACCGTTTTGATAGTGATTGCCAGTAAATCAAAAAGGATATAATACTTGGAGCGCTTGCTCATGATAAAGAAGAAGGTAAACATGATTACAAAACTTCGAGAACCAGTTAATGGATTAACACATTTCTTTGCGGCCATCGTGGCTTTCATCGGCCTTATTTTGTTGATTATCTTGGGATGGCATAGCGCTATCAAGGAGATATCTTTAAGTGTATATGGGGCCAGTTTGATCCTCTTGTTTGCCGCTAGCGCAACTTACCATATGGTCAAAGCGAAACCAGGGGTTATTACCACTCTTCGCAAACTTGACCACTCAGCAATTTTTTTGCTTATAGCTGGGACCTACACCCCTTTCTGTCTCCTGATGTTCACAGGCTTTTGGAAATGGGGCTTTCTTGCCATTGTCTGGTCGCTGGCCGCCATCGGAATAGTAGTAAAAATTTTCGTCTTGAATGCTCCACGCTGGCTCCATACAGGTGTCTACATCGCTATGGGCTGGCTGTGTATGGCGGCAATTGGCGAAATGCTTCGTGTATTACCTGTTGGTGCATTGATCTGGCTCATCGTCGGGGGAGTGGTGTACACCCTGGGCGCAATAATTTACGCTACAAAAATGCTTGATTTTATTCCTGGTAAATTTGGCTTCCATGAAGTCTGGCATATTTTTGTTATTCTGGGAGCTGTAGCACACTTCATTGCAATTGCAGGATATATAGCCCCGCATTCGATATAAAAACAATCTCCCTTAAGCCACGGCATTAAACCAACTGAAATCTTATTTACGGCAGAACGCAACCACAATGAAAAAACCGTCTTCGTTTAGCATTCGAACAATATCCCCGATCGCTCTGATTCTTGGTCTTATTTTCTTCGTCATTAGCCTTTCCGCCAACCAAAATATATTTACCTGGATTGCTATTGGGTTTTTACTGGTTTCGCTCATCACCGGAGGAAAATGGCTGAGGAAGAAATGATGGGATGCCCCTTTATGAATACCGAAATAATAAGCCGAGTCGCTTGACTCGGCTTATTATTTCGGCTAAAATAATTTAGGCAAACCTAAATTATTTTTTAGCCATGACAGACTTATTAACTGATTCGATCCAGGATTACTTAAAATCCATATATGATTTGACTGAAAACGGGCAGCTTGCCAGCACGACATCTTTGGCGTTGCGTCTTGCCGTTGCGCCAGCCTCCGTTACAGGCATGCTCCAAAGACTTGCAAACTTGACCCCCCCTTTGGTTGATTATCACAAACACCAGGGCGCAAAGCTGACAACCAAAGGCCGTCGCGCTGCGTTGGAAGTCATTCGTCATCACCGCTTGTTGGAATCCTGGTTGGTGCAAACATTGGGATACTCGTGGGACGAAGTCCATAACGAAGCCGAGAAACTGGAGCACGTTATCTCGGAAGAATTCGAAGCCCGTATTGCTGCAGCGCTGGGAAATCCTTCACGAGATCCCCATGGCGACTTGATCCCTACTTCGGATTTAAAAATGCCGGATGACGACACGATTCCACTTTCGGCTCTTCACGTGGGTCAAGCCGCAGTAATTCAACGCGTTAAAACAGACAATGTAGACCTGTTGCGTTTTCTTGAAGATCTCGATCTCATTCCCGGCAAACAAGTCGAAGTAACAAATTACTCGAAATTTGACAACAACCTAACTATCAAGGTTGGAAGGCGGCTTGCTATTCTAGGGCTTAACATCACTTCAAAAATATATGTTGAAGAGAATTAATTTCTTAATAATATTTTAGGAGGTACATTTTTATGGCGTATTCCAAAGAAACTCAAAACTCAGACCGATCGAGTGATGTAAGCACTCTCAAGTCAGCTAATGAGGTATTAACCGGCCGGAGCAAAAAGGGTCTCGTCGCTCGAATTTCACCTTTTCTGGGACCGGCTTTTATTGCTTGTGTTGC
>CAZPCR010000538.1:0-2335 GCA_964585035.1 uncultured Anaerolineaceae bacterium | reverse complement strand
TCGTTGGCGATTGGTGACCTGAGAATTTTCCCCACTCACATAATTAGGTCCTCGAGCTGAAGCTCGATGGCAAGGAGCTGGACCAGCACGGTTACCTGGTGGATATCGTCGACGTTGAAAAACACCTGGAAGAAATTAACGATTATTACAAAGAGAAAATGCTGAACGAGCTGCCCGAATTCGACGGGTTGAACCCGTCCCTGGAACACTTTACACGCATCCTTACCACTGAACTGAACGACAGGATCAATGCCGCCAACATTACAGCCATTAAAGTGACAGTGTGGGAACACGAAAACGCCTGGGCGTCGTACGCAATCGGCAGGCAGGCTGCTTAATTATTTTGGCCTTTTATTCATTCCACATACAACCGGATGCGCATCGGCCTCATCATCTACGGCTCCATCGATACGATGAGCGGCGGCACCCTTTATGACCGCCAGATGGTTAATTATCTCCGGGAGCAGGGGGACAACGTCGAAATAATTTCGCTTCCACGGGGGAACTATCTTTCGCATCTAAAAGACAACCTTCATTTTCGCCTGCCCGCCAACCTCGATATACTGATCGAAGATGAACTCACTCACCCTTCTTTGCTGTCTGCCAACGGGCATTCCCATCCCTACCCCGTCGTAAGTCTTGTCCACAACCTGCATTCCTCGGAAAAAAGACCTGCCTGGGAAAATAATTTTTACCGAGCTATCGAAAAGCAATACTTCAATTCGGTGGATGGTTTTATCTTCAACTCACAAACCACGCGCAGTGTGGTAAATGCGCTCACGGGTAACAATAGCACGACATCTTCACCCGATATACCTTATGTCATTGCTACGCCGGGCGGCGACCGTCTCGGGAGTTTAACCATCGAAGAAGTGCACCAACGAGCTATTGGACCCGGTCCTTTACGGCTGCTCTTTCTGGCCAATGTGACCCCACTCAAGGGACTGCACGTATTGTTGGAAGCTCTCAACCATAACTATTCAGACTTTCAGCTTGATATCATCGGTTCGCTGGAGGTCGATCATGCATATGCTCGTGAAATGCAGCGCTACACGGCAGCGAATGGTTTACAGCAAAATGTAACCTTTCACGGCATCCTGGATGGCCCCCTCCTTATTGAAAAGATCAAGCAGGCCCAGGTCCTGGTCATCCCTTCATTTTATGAAGGCTTTGGCATCGCCTATCTGGAAGGAATGGCTTTCGGCCTCCCGGCGATCGGCACGACCGCCGGGGCAATTCCACAATTGATTTCAGATGGGGAGAACGGGTATTTGATCAAGCCGGGTGATTCCGAAATGCTCGCTCATCACTTAAAAGAGCTGGCCAGCAACCGGGAACACCTGACCCGTATGTCTCTCGCGGCATTAGAGCACTTTCGATCGCAACCGACCTGGGGACAATCGACAGAAGTTATTCGAAGTATTCTTTACCAAATGGTCAAAGAGTGGGAAAGTGGATCAAAATAGTTAGCAGCATTGCAGTCAAAAGGCCACACACGCCGCAAGCCACATTGACCAGGTCGTTATTCAACCACTTCCAGCCGCGGACTTGTATGGTCGGCGTGCCGCAGGTATGCAGCGGATGCTTTTCAGTTTCTTTCTTATCGGTGGGACAAAAATAGATGGCCTGTACGGTTGCGCCAAGCAGAGAGTCAAAGAGCGAACCGAGCAGGCCGGCCAGGGTAACCAAAAAGAAAATCGCAAGGTGGTCGGTGGTGAAAAGGACTGCGGCCAAATACCCGATAAGGCCAGCTCCCAACAGGGCAGCAATAGTCCCATAAACCGAGACAGCACCAGAAGTTCCCCGTTCAACACTCTTGCGCAAGTCTGTGAGCAAGCGCGGAGGATTTGGATTTAATACTCCCAGTTCAGTGGCCCATGTATCGGCATTGACGGCTGCCAACGTCCCGGCGAACGCGGGCCAGACCCAAAATGTTTGAGGATAAAACGCGTGGAACAGAACGATCAGGGCGGCCAGGCCGCCGTTACTAAAGACCTGGCCTGCATCACGCTGCCCACCTTTTGAATATTTCTCATCCAGGTCCTTCTTACGGTTCTTAAATATATGAGTCAGCGCGGAAGAAGACACAAAGAACGCCAGTAGTAATACAGCCCATTGCCACCCGCCCAGGCCGAAAATGATCGTTCCCATCAACGTTGCCGCAAACGCCCCGTCCCTGCTTAAACTTTTGGCGCGGTACGCTATATAAGAACTGGCGACAGCCAGGATAAGACCAATGAATAATTGCATAAATATCAGACGGGGGTCGTGATAATGAACAGTACGGCGATCAGGAAGAACAGGCTTGTCAGCGTGCTGGAAGCCCAGATGATAA
>CAZPCR010000537.1:0-2339 GCA_964585035.1 uncultured Anaerolineaceae bacterium | reverse complement strand
GACCGAACACGACTTCGCCATGCTGTCCCCCGAAAAACAAACGCTTTACAGAGCCGTGCAGCGCACACATATCCATGCCTCACCTGATGGCCCATGGTTCTTCATCGTTGCCCGCTCAAAAACTGATGAAGACCGATTTGAATTGCTGGGTATCACCGACACCTCCATGCTCAGGCCGCAGGTATTTGCATTATATGAGAATACTTCCCTCGATCTCCCCCATGCTTCGGGGAAAAATAAGCCAGGGGATGAGTCCGGTGAAAAAGTACAAATCGGTTTAATTGCCAGTGAGCGTCAAGCCATAAACGCATGCATGCGCTCGCTGGCCCGCGAGGACGATCGCTTCAAGCCTCTGGCCGATAAATACTGGAACGCACGCGGCGGTTCACACACCGATGGCGGCGCGTTCCGCTTTTCCCTTACCCCTACACCGTCCTCCGAAAGAGACGGGAAGAAAGCGTCGAAGTTCGAATTAACCTGCACCAACAAATTTGGACAGCCTGTTTCATTGATGCACGAACGCGTCCATGCGCCGAAGATTTTGCAAACTGAAAAGGCATCCGAAGAGTTCCGGACTTTTTGGATCGACTCTATGACTCACGCCTACGAAGATGGTGATCCCCTGACTGCCTGGGATTCCATCAAGTCGCGGCTTTCGGTGTGTGATTGGAATGAATTAGCCTTGGGTCTTACCTGGCTGCTCGACTTTGGTAAGACAGGCGCAGACGAATGGCAATTCGCACGCGAAACATTGACAATCCTGCGCGACCGCCGCACCGACACAGGCATCAAGAAACGCGCCTCCATGTTGACACTGGTCGATGAGGCTCTGGTTCGTCTCTTCGATCATCCGATACAGGATGGCATGGCTCACATAAACTGGCAAAACCATACAAACCTGGTTGCGCCTTCCGCACCCGATGCAACCCTCGTTCTGGACACACTGGGATTTCCCGCCGAAGGTGACGAGTCCGCAGCGCGCTTTCTGGTCAATGCCAACAAGATGGGCTGGAAACGGTTTGTCGTTTACAATTTGCGAGGCGGGCGCTTTGCAGCCGTCGGACTCGGTCGGGATACAAAAGATGTGCTTATTGATTTGTACGGCGATCCGGGCGATTACACCGGCTCAGGTCTCGACGGCGCAGAAATCCAGATCCATGCCGACGGGCAGGATCAACTGGGCCAGGTTATGAAAGAAGGCAAGTTGGTAATCCACGGTGATGTGGGCCAGACTTTTCTGTATGGTGCCAAAGGCGGAGAAATTTACGTGCTTGGCTCAGCCGCAGGACGTCCGCTGATAAATGCCGTAGGCAAGCCGCGTGCGGTGATCAATGGCACCTGCCTCGACTATCTGGCCGAGTCCTTTATGGCAGGCGATCCATCCAAAGGAGGTGGGTTTGTCATCCTGAACGGCGTGGGCTATACTGAAGATGGAAAACTGACTGACCTGCCATCGCCCTATCCCGGTGGCAACTTGTTCTCGCTGGCATCGGGAGGTGCAATTTTCATTCGCGACCCGCGCCGGCAGGTTGAAGCGGACCAATTGAACGGCGGCGTCTTCGCAGAGCTGACGGATGCAGATTGGACGATGATCGAGCCCTACCTGATCGAAAACGAAAAACTATTTGGAATTAAAGTCGAAGATTTGTTGACCGTGGATGGGAAATACAAGTCGCCATCCGAGGTTTATCGCAAAGTAAGGATTTATACTTCCGAAACAGTACTTGTCGAAACTGAAAACCGATAGGAGATAAACATGGATTCAACAGAAGTGCTTAAACTGGTCAAAGACGATAAAGTCAAGTTCATCTCGCTGCAATTTTCCGACGTTACCGGGTCCGTGAAGAGCGTGGATATGCCTATCAATGGCCTGGAAGGCGCGCTAAAGGACGGCGTTTGGTTTGACGGTTCCTCCGTAGAAGGCTTCGCCCGCATTCAAGAAAGCGACATGCTGCTGATCCTCGATCCTGATACATACGCAGTCCTTCCCTGGACGGCGCCGGATCTTCGACGGGCCCGCATTTTTTGCGATATTTTTACTCCTAAAGGTGAACCGTTCGAAGGGGATCCACGCGGCACCTTGAAGCGAATGCTCGCCAAAGTGGAGAAACGCGGCTGGGTCTATAACGTTGGCCCGGAACCCGAGTTCTTTTTATTCAAAGGGACGAATGGTCAGGGAGTTCACCCGGTTCCCCACGATACCGGCAGTTATTTCGATTTCTCTTCCGACGATGAGGCCGCCCATGTCCGTACCGCATTGATGGATGCGCTCGATATGATGGGGCTTGAAGTCGAAGTTGGACACCATGAAGTTGCGCTCGGCCAGCATGAGATCGACT
>CAZPCR010000536.1:0-2349 GCA_964585035.1 uncultured Anaerolineaceae bacterium | reverse complement strand
GGTTGTTGCGGTTGATCACGCGGCGGTACAGGTCGTTCAGGTCGGAGGTCGCGAATCGACCGCCGTCCAGTTGTACCATCGGCCGCAGGTCGGGCGGGATTACCGGCAGGACGGTCAGGATCATCCATTCGGGACGGTTGCCCGAACGGCGGAATGCCTCCACCACTTTCAGGCGTGTCGTTGCTTTCTTGCGTTTCTGTTTTGACTTCGTGGTGCGTACTTCGTGCCAGAGTTGTTCGGCCAGTTTGTCTAGATCCAGCCGGCCCAAAACGTCGTAAAAAGCTTCAGCGCCCATGTCGGCGCGGAACACCTGTCCCCAGCGCTGCTTGAGTTCGCGATAACGGACTTCACTGATGAAGGTGAACGGGCGCAGTTCCATCAATTCATCGCGCTGCCGTGATGACTGGTTGACGGATGCCGAAGTCGAGTCCTCCAGTTGGGAGCGCAAGGCTTCCATCTGCAGGTCGGCCTCTGCTTTTATTTTGCCGGCTTCCATCTTAAGATTTTCGAGTTCCTGGGCGCGCTTGTCCTTGAGTTCGTTTTCCAGCGCTTCCAGTTTCTTCTGCACGATCTTCTGTACCTGGCTGATGTGTTTGCTCGCGACCTTGTCGTTTGCATCCACGATCTTCTCGCCGGTCAGCTCGAAAGCGACGGCCTTCTTGGCCGGCTGGCCCATCTGGTCTTGCAGGGTCTTCTCCAGCTTTTGGCCTTCTTTGATCACGGGGTCCAGTTGCTCGGCGATCACCTCGTCATAGCCCTGCTCGAGAGCGGACCGCTTCTGGCTCATCTCACTCAATTTGTGGTCACGCTTGGTCTTGATCTCGGCGATCTTGGCGTTGACGCCTGCCGCCTGTTCGCGTTCCGATACGGAGATTTCGTCTTCGAGTCGTTGAAGCGCCTTCTTGCGGGCCTCTTCATCTACATAGGTGACGATGTACTGCGCAAAATAAAGAACACGGTCGAGGTTACGGCGCGAAATATCCAGCAGCATTCCAAGTTGGGAGGGGATGCGCCGCGTATACCAGATGTGTGCGACGGGCGTCGCCAGCGCGATGTGACCCATGCGCTCGCGTCGTACGGCGGCGCGTGTTACTTCCACGCCGCATTTGTCGCATATGATTCCTTTATATCGGGGGTTTTTGTATTTGCCACAGTAGCATTGCCAGTCGCGGGTCGGGCCGAAAATGGCCTCACAGAATAACCCATCTTTTTCTGGCCTTAAACGACGATAGTTGATCGTCTCGGGTTTCAGCACTTCGCCATACGACCATGACAGAATCGTTTCGGGTGATGCCAAGCTGATGCGAAGTGCGGTCAGTCCTTTAGTTTCCACTGGATCCTCTCCTCGTCAAATAATATACGAGATGATGAGCGGGTGTCTCTGCATAGCGTGTAGTCGGCATATACGAGAGACAAACAAAGGCAAGCGCTTTGAGGCTTTTCTCCTCAAGCGCTTGCTGTCTTTTGCTCAATTTTCACATACAATGCCTGTATTATAAGCCAATCCGCCTTGAAGTCAAGCAAATCTCTTCGGAAATATTAATGTCTTGTAGCCAGAACCGATGTTCTGCTTTATGCTTTAGGGAACCGTTACCTGGCACTAACAATCGAAAAGTATGGTGGAACTACAATATAAGACGTTGAGTCCGCCTAAAACATTACTTCGCTTCTACTGGGTAAACGGCTTCTACGTTTATATCCTCATCAGCCGGGATCGGTCACCCCCGCCTTTAGGAGAGGACGATCGCGTCTCGGGAAATGGGATGCGGTCCTCTCTTGCCCCGATTTGTGCCAAAAACAGGAAAGGCGACTCTAATCTTGAATTGTCGAATGCCGCATTAGCTGGAGCTTTTTGACCTCGGGGACTTTCGTACAAGCTTTTTATCTTTTGGCATATAACGGAAGTGCTCCGAGGTCATATCTCATAGTAGGAATTCACAAAAGTCGTCAACAGCGCCACAGGCAACCTTATTACTTATTACATCGGTGTCATTAATTGAAAGTAGTTTCCATCGGGGTCGGCCAGGGTCGCGATCAACCCTTCCCCCATTTTATAAGGCTCTTTTATTGCTACGGCACCAAGAGCTTTGATCCTCTCGAACTCGCTTTTTACCTGCGTCGTTTCAAAGATAAACATCACTCGCCCGGGGTCTTTTGTCTTGCCACCCATTTCTGAATGCTCCAAAACGCCAATAAACGCATCGCCAATTTTCCATCCAAAGAAACCATTCTCGGCATCAGCCATATCCGCGGTTTTTTCAAGCACCTTTTCGTAGAAAGCCGCTAAATTCTTAAGTTGTTTCGTTCCTATCATTACCGAGGTTAAATTCAACATGTCTAAAGTATCCT
>CAZPCR010000535.1:0-2355 GCA_964585035.1 uncultured Anaerolineaceae bacterium | reverse complement strand
CTGGGTTGGACGGTGCAGGATACGAAAGACGGTCAAAAATTGGTGAAGGGTTGAACTTGCCCGAATCTCGTTCAATTGTAGATAATGTGCGAAGCGGTGATGGGCGTGCGTTAGAATCGTCGGCAAGGAGATTCACATGCGCGCGGTAGACATCATCATTAAAAAACGCGATAAAGGGGAACTCACGGAGGAAGAAATTAACTTCTTCGTGCAGGGTTTTGTAAAAAGCGATATACCAGATTATCAAGTTTCAGCCTGGGCAATGGCCGTCCTGTTGAATGGAATGACTCCGCAAGAAACGACAAACCTGACGTTGGCTATGGTTCACTCGGGCCGCATCCTTGACCTGACAGGTGTGGTGGACATTGCGGTTGATAAACATTCGTCAGGCGGCGTAGGTGATAAAACCACTCTGGCAGTCCTGCCCATGGTCGCGGCTTGTGGGTTGCCGGTGGGAAAAATGTCAGGGAGAGGACTCGGTTTTAGCGGCGGCACACTGGATAAAATGGAATCCATACCGGGATATCGAGTGGATTTGAATACGGACGAATTCAAACAGCAACTTAAAGAAAAGGGAATTGTCCTTACAGGACAATCGCTCGACCTCGCACCGGCCGATGGCAAACTCTATGGATTGCGGGACGTGACTGGTACCGTATCATCCATCCCTTTGATCGCATCCTCCATTATGAGCAAGAAGATCGCGGCCGGGGCGCAAGCCATCGTTCTGGACGTCAAAGTTGGTAAAGGTGCATTCATGGAAACGCTGGGTGATGCACATCAATTGGCCGATTTGATGATAAAAATCGGCGACCTGGCCGGTCGAAAAACGATTTGCCTGCTTTCGGATATGAATCAGCCGCTTGGGCACGCCGTGGGTAACGCGCTCGAAGTGAAGGAAGCCATCGATACCTTGAAAGGCGGCGGTCCGGGGGATTTTCGCGAACACTGCTTGCACGTCAGTGCATATATGCTGGTGGTTGGGAAACGAGCCAGGGATCTAAATGAAGGTCGGGCCTTGGCAGAAAAAGCTATATCAAACGGTACCGCCTTCGAGAAGTTCCGCGTATTAGTCCAGGCACAAGGCGGAGATGTGTCTTTTGTGGATGACCCTGATAAACTGCCCGGAGCGAAAATCGTCGAGGTGGTTAAGGCTCCTCAGACTGGTTACCTGGCCCAGGTTGATGCCCGGACCATCGGTGAAGCAGCGGTGGCGCTCGGTGCAGGCCGCGCCAAAAAGTCTGACAATGTAGATCACGCAGTAGGTTTCATTGTCCACCATAAAGTGGGGGATAAGGTCGAAGCGGGCGAGCCATTGTTCACAATCCATGCGAATGACACAAAAAAACAGGCTGAAGCACGCGAAAACGCGCTGGCGGCGCATGTCTTTAGCGCTACACCCGTACTTCCCCTGCCGCTTTTTTATGATTGAAATGCCCTTGAAATGTCGCATAGGCTTGCGGTTTTATTAAGATTAGGGCATACTTAGCGTAGAGTACGTTATGGCAAAAGTATCCCTGCGGATGTACAATCGCGAAATTGAAGGTCTGATCGAGCATGGACAACGGCTCGATGAGGCGATTGCGCATTGCCGTCACATCCTCAAATCCTATCCCAAATGTCTCGAAACTTATCGCTTGCTGGGCAAAGCGAACCTGGAAGGCAAGCGTTATAAAGAAGCTGTCGACGTTTTCCAGCGCGTATTGGTGGCGGCGCCCGACGATTTTGTATCCCATGTGGGCATGAGCATTATTGCCGACGACCAGAACAAACTGGATGAAGCCATCTGGCACATGGAACGCGCCTTTGAAGTCCAGCCATCGAATGCAGCCATCCAGGGGGAGCTTCAGCGGTTGTTTGGGCGCCGTGATGGCGTGGAGCCGCCCAAGATCCGTCTGACCCGCGCTGCGCTGGCGCATATGTACGTACAGGGCGAACTTTACAACCAGGCCATTTCAGAAATTCGCGCCGTCCTGAGCAATGACCCAAAACGAACGGATATGCAGTTGCTGCTTGCCAAAGCTTATTTTCGCAATGGGCAAAAAGCCGAAGCAACCGACCTTTGCACTGAACTGCTCAAGGCCTATCCCTATTGCCTGGATGCTAATCGCCTGATGGTTGAGATCTTGCCCGGTTCTCAACATGCGGATTCCATACCGGAATACCGTAACCGCGTTAATGAATTAGACCCTTATGCTGCGTTCACCCAGGATTCCCTTTTTCATACCGAAACGGTTGCCGATAATGTTATAAACCTGGAGCGTCTTGAATATACCGGCCAGCCAACAGATGCCGCCGGAGCGCTGGGTATCGGGTTGGAGTCTGACTCGACCAGCATCAGCCGCAGCTCAAATC
>CAZPCR010000534.1:0-2359 GCA_964585035.1 uncultured Anaerolineaceae bacterium | reverse complement strand
TTGATCATCCGTTCGGCGAGAAAAGCCTCGGAGGGATTGGTCACTTCCACCAGGCCGCGCTCCCGCATTTCGAACACTCCCACTTCGGAGGTGGCGCCGAAGCGGTTCTTCACCGAGCGCAGGAGCCGGTATGCCTGGAACCGGTCGCCTTCGAGATATAGCACCGTATCTACGATATGCTCCAGCACGCGCGGGCCAGCAATGGCTCCCTCTTTCGTGACGTGACCGATCATGAACACCGAGATACCGCTCGACTTGGCCAGTTCACGCAGCTGGGAGGCGCACTCACGGACCTGCGATACCGATCCGGCGTAGGAATCCAATTCAGAAAGGTAAACGGTCTGGATCGAGTCAATGATCAGCAGGTCGGGCTTGATCTCATTGACGTGGTTGAGGATGATTTCGAGATTTGTCTCGGTGACAAGCAGTAATTCCTTTGGAAACTCCTGTTTGCCGCTGCCAAGGCGGGTAGCGCGCATCTTTATCTGGCGTTCGGACTCTTCGCCTGAAACGTACAGCACGCGCTTCTTGCCTGCCATCTCCAGCGCCATCTGTAGCATCAACGTGGACTTGCCGATGCCCGGATCGCCGCCGACCAGCACGATCGAGCCCGGGACGATGCCGCCGCCCAGCACGCGTGCGAACTCGCCCATCGGCAGGGGGATGCGGTCTTCTTCATTACCGGCCACCTCGCCGATCGGGCGGGGTTGTGAGCGACCGCTGAGCCCGCGTACGGCGGATGGGCCTTTGCTGACCGGTTCATCATGGACGACTTCCTCGACCATGCTGTTGAACGATCCGCACTGTGGGCATTTGCCCATATAGGACGCGGACACGCGTCCACATTCCTGGCAAACATAACGGGTATGAGTCTTAGCCATGATTACCTCGCGAGGGAAAACCTTGCATCTTTTCCTGCGCAGTATACCAGAATTTTTGTTCTATTTTCTTATGCTTTACGAAAAACGGAACGCACTGTGAAAGTGGTTCCAGATTGCCTATAAAACAGGAATACTTTGTTTATGCTGTTTTTTCGAGCCAAGCCAGGGAATAGTCTGCCAGCTCCTCCCAGCCTCTTTCGCCGATGCCGAAATGATCGCGGCCAGTAAACTCTTTGAAATCCGTCTGGGAAGGCGAAGATTTGTATTTGTTGTAATTCGTTTTATTGAGTGAAGCGGGTACGATGTTGTCCTTCTCGCCTGCGGTGATCAACAAGGGCGGATGCGGCTTCTTGAAATCCACTTTGCCGACCGAGGTGAGCGATTGCATCGGCACGCCGCGCGATTCAGGGACCACATAACGGTCATAAGCAGCGCGTTGTTCAGCCAGCGGCAGTGTGTTAACAAAAGCATACTGGAACTGTTCTAAAGACATCATGACAGGCTGCGTGACCGGGATCAATGGGTTGATGACAGGGAAGTTGGCTTTCAGGAATGAAAACGCCATACTGAATACACCTCTCGGTGGGGCAGGATCAATAGCCACACCCGCCACGGCCAGGTCGCGTTGGAGTAGGAGTTGTGTGACCAGCCCGCCCATGGAGTGACCGATGATAGCTGGTTTTTCTTTCAGGCCTTTTATGGCATCCGCCATGCTATCGACGACATCGCGTAACTTTAGTTTGCCAAGCTCCGGGTCAGGATGGTTCTTGCGCTGCATCTCGATGGGCTTATCGCGTCCCGGCCAGGCGGGAGCCAGGCAGCGATAACCCTTCGCCTGGTAATGCTCGATCCAATGCTCCCAGCATAGGGGTGTCATGAACATTCCGTGGATGAAGACTATGGTTTTGGTTTTCATGTTTTCTCTCCTCTATTTACGGATAAGCGTTAAAGTTTGAGACCCGGCTCGAAGGTTTTAAAATGCATACGCATTATCCACTACTCATCTCTCATGCCCGGCACCAATAGATTATATTATTTTGATAGAAGATAAGCCAGTATCCACTGCGTCGTTGCGACCAGCGCATCGGTGTGGGTGCGCTCATAGTTGTGTGAAGCATCGACACCCGGGCCGATGAGCGCCACCGCCACGTCGCCGCCGGCGCGCACCACGGCCTCGCCGTCCGAGCCGTAGTTCGGATACGTATCCGTTTTATAGGGGATGCCGTTGGCTTCTGCCAGAGCCCGTAGCTTGTTGCTCAAGCCGTGATGATACGGTCCACCGCTGTCTTTGAGACATAACGTGGCGTGGAATTCGTCCGACTCCTGGCCCTCGCCGACCGCGGCCATGTCGACCACGACCAGCTCCTGGACGTCGGATGGGATGCCGGCTGCCGCGCCATGCCCGACCTCTTCATAGTTGCTAAAATGGAAATACGCGGTCTGTGCCGGGTCCCTGCTTGATTCTGTTAAGGCCTTGA
>CAZPCR010000533.1:0-2369 GCA_964585035.1 uncultured Anaerolineaceae bacterium | reverse complement strand
GGTTCTGCAGGTTTGTCAAAAAATCAAAGACCTTTTCGACCGGTTTATTGATACTGATGCTTGTCTCAACGTTTGCCATAAGAAAATCTCCTCTCTTTGAATTTGTCCGATTATACGGCGCACAAGCACCCTTTCCTAGAAAAAGCGAGTAGTATAAAGGTCTTATATCGAAGCAGATCCCCGGAGAGCCTGTTCACCAAACTGGCTATATCTCTTGGGTACAAAGGCTATTGCGATGGCAGACTGTGCAGAAAATCCAGCGCATCCTGCACGGTCGCGATCTTGATCACTTTAATGGTTTTTGCAACCGAAACAGCATCGTCATAATTATCAACCGGACATAAAAAATAACGGGCGCCGGTTGCTTCTGCCGCAGGGACTTTTTGCTTCACGCCCCCGATAGGCCCTACTGTCCCATCCAGGTTGATCGTACCGGTGCCTGCTATTTTCCTTCCGCCCGTTAAGTCTTGCGTAGAGAGTGCGTTATACACTGTGAGCGTGAACATCAAGCCCGCTGATGGGCCGCCGCTGATCTTTTGGGTCACGATCGAAACCGGGAAGGGCGGCTTGAAATCGAAACCGGCTGAATCGATCGTGATCCCGATTTTAGGTGTATCAGTGGATGTGACGGGTTGAATAAGTGGCACGGTCAATTCCATCCCGGTTTGATTCCGTTCCACTTCCAATTGGACCGGACTTTTACCGGATTGTGCGCTGACCTTTCCAATCAGGTCCTGTGTTGTTCGAATCGGCTGGCCGTTCAAGGCAGTGATCACATCTCCGGGTTGTAGGATGCCGTTTGCATGACTCTCGGGCAGGATGCTTTCCACCCTCACACCTTTGCCAATCATTTGGGTTTGATAACCCGCCAGCCGCAGGCCGACTGTAATGGCGGTTGCTTCGCTGTCATCCAGCATCTGATAGTCCTGTCGCGCCTGTTCCTGCGCCGATGTGCTTTTTGGCACGACGACCTCAGGCGCGACGATTTTTATCGCCGGATCAACCTGGGCCTGCATCCATTCGCCGGCCAGGATTGGCGCGTTGGAAAAAACGGTGGTCAGGATAAAAGTGCCTTTGTGAATGTGGCGATATTGCGCAGGGACATTCACCATCGGTTCGACAGAGAGCGCCACTCCGGGAGCATCGATACCGTTGTTCGTCATCAACGTGGAAGAGAAAGCGCCCAGCATGATCAATGCCAGCAGGACGACTCCCGAAAGTCGCAGCCATCGAAATTTCAGGTTCGATTCGGCGAGGGCTGTTGTTCCATCATCAATAGCCGGTCTTATCCTCAGACCATCCAGCAATATGATTACCAGCGCAAGGGTGATCGCCGCAGTCTGCGGACTGAAGCGTGATTTCTGAAGATATAAGATGATCCCCCAGCCGGTCAGGGCTAGGGCAATGACGAATCCGAAACGTCGGATCAGGGCCGTAACCGAGGATGGCGGAATGCTCACGCCTTGCAGGCTGGCACGGATGACACGTCCACCGTCCATCGGGAAGGCAGGCAATAGATTGACAATAAATAACCAGACATTGAAAACACTTATAAAAAGGGCCACGAGATTAAGAAAGACGTTGATCTGTGCGTTCCACAAAAAGTAGGCCAATCCGCTCAGCAAGATGTTGGTAAGCGGCCCGGCGCTTGCCATCATCAACTCTTTCCAGGTGGATGCGGGTATTGGCCAGCTCTGCGCCGCGTCTCCAAAAATAAAAATTGCCATCTCATTAGGTATTTTGTCGTGCATGATCCGCGCTGTGTACAGGTGCGCCAGAACATGACAAACCAGGGATATCCCCATTAAGAGCAGGATCGTTAAAGTCACAACCCAATTTTCGACCTGGCTCAAGTGTTCACTGAACAAGGGTATATAGAAGGTCGAGATAGCCCACGCGCTCACGGGGATGACGGCCAGCCATGTGAACCCGAATTTGATTTTTGGGAATCGGTTATTGGTCGAGATGTTTATTTGGTCCATACGATTAAAGAATATTTCAAAACAGGTTGTCTTTTAAGGATGTCTTTGAAGTTAAGCGACCGATAAAACAGACAAAAATTGTAACCAGTGAATCTTAATCAGATATGAGCAACTCCATGATCAGGGAATTAGTACCCCTTGAGATCCCCCGCCTCGGGTTGAATGGGAATCCGATCAAATCATGAAACCTTTCCGCTAAGCAAACGTTCTTTTTCTTGAAAATTCGTAAACGGAGGCTATTGCAGTGGCAGACTATGCAGAAAATCCAGCGCATCCTGCACCGACGCGACCTTGATCACCTTAATGGTCCTTGCCATGGAAACTGCATCGGTGTAATTATCTACGGGGCATAGAAAATAACTTGCGCCGGCTGCTTCCGCGGCGATG
>CAZPCR010000532.1:0-2374 GCA_964585035.1 uncultured Anaerolineaceae bacterium | reverse complement strand
ATGTACTTCAGGGATATAAATGACAACACAATGCGCCAAAGTGTACCTCAATAGGACTTGAGCCTCCAACCGCTAGGGTAACAACTGCTCTAAAAGGAGAATCAGTGAACAAATCGAACAACCCTATCAAAGGATTAGGCGAAGTGTCCATCCGTGTCAAGGACCTGGACGCGATGGGGAAGTTTTACGAAGAAGTAGTTGGACTTGAAGTGCTTGCCCGGGAAGAGAATTATATTTTCTTTCGGATTGCCGACGGCTACGGCGGTCATTCGCAGAACCTGGCACTCTTTGACATGAACGACCTGGGTTTCCTGGAAAACAAAATCAGCGAAATAAGCCCCGAACGATCATCGTTGCATCATATTGCGCTGAATGTATCTCTGGAAGATTTAGAAGCCGAGAGAATGCGCCTGGAAAGTTTGGGGCTAAAGGTGCAAACCACGGTGCATGAGTGGCTCCATGTTCGCTCGCTGTACTTCCACGACCCAGAATGGAATCTGCTAGAGTTGGTCTGTTACGATGCAAGCGTAAAATAGGGGAAATACAGACAGGCACCAAGAGGTCGCTGCCCGGTATAGTGCCAGCGAACCCGCGACGGTGAAAACTGTATGTCAATAGGACTTGACCCTCCAACCGCTAGGTTAACGTCATCTCGATATATACTAAGCAAATCCAAATTGTTATGACTGCAAAATTTGAAGCTGATTCAGCATTCTTAATAAGAGGTCGCGGATTGGTATTGGCTGGCTGGGTTGTCGAGGGCAGGATAAAGCCAGGAATGACATTATCCATCCCTTCGTTTCCTCAAAAATTAGAAGTTCAAGGAATTGAGATGATCACTCTACTTCCCACTGCCAAAGTGCGCCCGGACATAGTAGGCATAAGATTCTCCTTATTTGGCGAACAAGAGAGTTTACTTTGGAGAAATCTTGATGTCAAAGGAAAAATATTCGAATTCGATAATGGAACGATATAAGTCAATTATCATCACATTTATTGAATGGTCTCCAAATGTATGTCCATAAGACTTGAGCCTTCAACCGCTAGGTTGGAGGCTCATTTCCTCGGCGCGAAGATGCCGAGTTCTCTACACAGAATAAATGTTCTAGATTAGAATCCGCCCCGACGAAACCACTTTATATATAAGGAGTCCACATGACGCACATACAACCTCAAGGCTTTCTCGCCGATCCACCCAAAGGCAAAGGTCAGGGTTTACTGGTGCTCCATGCCTGGTGGGGGCTGAACGACACCATCAAGGCTTTCTGCACGCGGCTCGCCGGGTCCGGTTTCACGGCTTTCGCTCCCGATCTTTATCATGGCAAGGTTGCACACACCATTGCCGAGGCGGAGACTCTCGGCGGTGCTCTAGACGGCAAACATACCCAAGCCGAGGCCGAGGTCGCGCAGGCGGCATTGTTTCTGGATGAGCGTACCGGCGGTGCCAGGAGCGGACTCGCTGTGATCGGCTTCTCTCTGGGCGCCTATTATTCGTTGCACCTCGCCGCAACCGACACTGAACACATCGGTTCCGTCGTGCTCTTCTACGGCACCGAAGGGACCATGGGCACCGACTTCAGCAAATCGAGGGCATCCTTCCTCGGTCATTTTGCCGAAAACGACCCATATGAGACTCCATCCAACGTCGACAGCCTGGAGGCATCCCTGAAGCGCGCCGGCCGACCCGTGACCTTCTATCATTACAGCGGCACCTCGCACTGGTTCTTTGAACCCGACGTTACGCAGGCCTACAACGAGGCGGCCGCGTCTCTCGCATGGGATCGAACGCTGGCGTTCCTCAATCGTCCATCCACTTAGTGAACCCAACAACTGAACGCAGGAAGATCAATGCGGCATACGCGTGCTGAAGTAATCAGGCGCACCATCCAGGAGTTCAAGCTGCTCGATCGGCTGGTCTCCAAGCTTACGGACGAGGAATGGAACCGACGCCTGCCCAGGCCCGAGACCAGGGATCCATGGACCGTCAAGGATGCGCTCGTCCACGTTACGTACCGCAAGGCCAATATGGTCCGCACCATCAGGAAACAACGCAGGCCGGACGATGAGCGCGGCCTACCCCCGGACGAAGTCAACCGCGTGGTATATCTCCGTTGGCGCGATCGTTCCTCGCGTGATGTACTGGCCTGGCATAGGCAGGTTCAGAAGGATATTCTTGCCGCCCTCGAAGAGGCGCCTCAAGAATGGTTCAACGGCAGGGAGCGAGGACCAGATTGGCCCTATCATCTCGAGGGGCATTCCATGTTTCATCGCGTGAGGGATATCGAGCGGACGCTCGAGGGCGGCAAGGCGTGAGGCTGGCTCTCAGAGAATCAAAATCTCCTCGCCTGACTTCAGGCGAGGAGATTTAAATGAA
>CAZPCR010000531.1:0-2381 GCA_964585035.1 uncultured Anaerolineaceae bacterium | reverse complement strand
CAAGATTCTGACGCAATCTTATTTGTTACAGATGGTCAGACCGGGGTTACCGAGCCCGATCTTGAAGTTGCAGATATATTGCGTCGATACCAGAAAAAGCAATCAGACGGAAAATTGGGTCCCCCAATCTTTGTTGTAGTTAATAAATGCGAATCTGAAGAAAGGCGGGCAGCGGCCGGTGAATTCTATGAATTGGGGCTGGGCGATCCATTTCCTATCTCTGCTGTCCATGGAACAGACGTGGGCGACTTGCTAGACGCACTGGTAAAAAGCTTTCCAGAAGCCGTGGAAGAAGAAGACGATACAATAAAAATTGCCATTGTCGGCAAACCTAACTCCGGAAAATCGAGCCTGCTCAATAAATTAGCGGGAACAGAACGCTCCATTGTCAGCCCAATAGCAGGGACAACCCGTGATGCGGTGGACACAAAGTTTGAAGTTCAAGGCCTTCCGATCACCTTAATTGATACAGCCGGAATCCGTCGCCGCGGCAAAATTGAACACGGCGTGGAACAGTACAGTGTTTTGCGATCTTTCAAAGCCATTGAACGCGCAGACGTTGTGCTATTGTTGATCGATGCGACCTCCGGCATCTCCGCCCAAGACGCTCATATTGCCGGATTTATTTTAGATGAATGGAAATCTTGTGTTGTACTTGTCAATAAATGGGACGCAGTAGAAAAAGACACCTACACGATGGACGAGTATACACAAAAGATCCGCAAAGATTTAAATTTTATGGATTATGTCCCCCTACTGTTTATTTCGGCCCTGACCGGACAACGCGTGGATCAGGTATTACCCATTGCACTGCGCGTTCAAGAGGAACGGTTAGCCCGGTTGAGCACTTCGAAGATCAACAAGGTGCTTGTAGAAGCCCAGGATGCGCATTCCGCCCCGACACGGTCGGGCCGCCAACTCAAATTATTCTATGGTACCCAGGTAAGATCCGACCCGCCGACTTTCATGATCTATGTCAACGACCCCAAGCTTATGCATTTCAGTTATTCACGATATCTCGAAAACCGTATCCGTGAAGAATATGGTTTTTTGGGTACTCCGATACGGATTGTTATGAAAGGCAGAAGAGAAAAATAATCAACCAACGAATTAAAAGAGAAATCCGCTCCAAGACCGAACGGATTTCTCTTTTAATTATTATTGATTTACGAATGTGGACATAATGGTCGCGAAAACAGCAGACTCGGCTGTTTTATCGAAAGTCGGAGGTGGGGTTGGATAATTCCCGGGATTGGTTGAATGGAGTATAAAATTCAAACTTATGCAGTCCGTACCCTTGTAAGCAGAATACCCGATCCAATCATAAATATTCCCGGCAGCTCCCTCCGATCCACTTTCTTGCAGGAAGGGGGTACCATTTATTGTGACATTCTGGGAAGGAGTTCCCGAACCAGAATGTGAACTCTTACACGTCGGTGCATCCTGCACCACACTAACGTCAATATACTTTTCGGCTAAATTAGTGCCTGGCGTTATCGGAAGAGTAACTCGACCGGTAGTATCTGTCTGACCGGATACAGAAGAGCCAGGGGGATATTGAAATGAAAAGCCAAAAGACGCATCTTGATAAGTATTCCAACCGCTGATGTTCGTACCGGTAGGCGCAGGCGTAGGTGCTTGTGTAGAGGCTGCGTTTGTGGAAGTGGGAGTAGAGACAGGAAGTGGCGTTGAAGTCATACCCAATGAATTGTAAATTATAGGCGCCACCCAAAGGGCCCGGTCGCCTGTCGGCGAACCTGTAGAAAGCACCGTGAGGATAAACTTGATATCCTGCCCGACCAATGAACTCAAGTCGAGGTCGGTTTGAAAATATTGGCCGTCATACTTTTCGACAAATGCCCAAAAGGTTGTGATCGGGCTTGTCCCTGTCTGATAGTCGAGACGAAAAACCACATAACAAGAAGTTGCTCCATATGCGCAGTTTACGATCGAGCGGAAGCGGTCCCCTGTTTTTACTCGATATGGTGGGTAAATGCCCTGGATGTAACCGTTGAATATATTTTGAGGATATGTCAACAGCCCAAGGCGGGAATCAACCGTGCCATTTTCCAGTTGCGGATTCGACACCATAAGTACAAATCCTTTTTGGTCGCCATCCTTTCCTGGGCAGGGTAATGCGCCAGCGCTCGAGGACCAGTAGGCCGAACAGGCACTTGCCGCAAAATTGTACATTGTGCCTGCGACAGGCGTAGGAGATGGACCGGGTGTTCCAGGGATAGGCGTTGTGGGGATGGCAGTCGCTCCGGAAACATCGATGTCTACCCACCAAGATTTGGTTCCATCGAAGCCAATGCCGAATGGAATACCATTTGCATCCTTGAATTTCCAATAACCTCGATATGAACCACCTGTCGTCGGAG
>CAZPCR010000530.1:0-2384 GCA_964585035.1 uncultured Anaerolineaceae bacterium | reverse complement strand
TTATTTTTAGCAGATCAATACTTCCATCTTTCGTGGGCAATGATACTTTCAGTAGGTATTTTTTACTCGACCTCCATTGTTATCACAGCCATCTGGCTAGTTAATTATTTTGATTTACATCTTTTTAACTTTACGAAATAAAATTGCCATGTTCTCATTTCCAGGGTAGTTGTGAGGTCTTTACCGTGGAAAAGATCCCCTGAGTATTCCGCCCTCACCACGTAAACTATTTTAAATTTCAGGTTTAACGTAGATTTGAGATTGTCTTTTGGAATTTAGTGTCAAACGCCTAAACCTCGACTACTTCGCGACCCCTAAAGAGGAAGGGGGGGTCGACTCATCATCATTAATCCAATTGCCAAGGACGTTGGCACCCGTCCGCGGTGACTGGCTGGAATCGCTACGGACGAGGTAAATCCACGAGTACGATGTAGCCAATCGGGATAGGAATTTTTTAGAGTTCGATCATTAACTATACCCATAATGACGGGAGAGGGCTTGCAACGCATTCCTCTGCAATATTTTCACGTAATCTGCGCTCTGTCCAAGGTGGTTAGCGATTTCGTCCGTGGTAATCCCTGATAGGAATTTTAAAATCATAACTTCCTGCTGCTCACGATCCAGCGTTTGAAGGGCTTTTCCCAGTGACTCTACCTCATCGTGCGGTTTGATATTCTGATCCAAAGGCGTACGGCTGGAAAATGCCATAAATTCCTCCGCAGGGGCAGGCTCAAGGTGGGCTCGTTGTTCCTCGTCCACGGCGCTGCTTGCGAGTAAATAGAGCCAGGCACCGAAAGACTCTTCCCTTGACTTGAACCGATCCAAGTTCTTCCAAGCTTTGAGAAAGACGTGCGCTGTTAGATCTTCGGCTATCTTCCGGTCTAACACAAGGAAATATATAAACCTATAGATGCCGTCCACAAAATAATCGTACAGACGGGCAAACGAATTGGAGTCCCCAGTCAGGGCGTCACTCACAAGGGTATCCATTACCAGGGCAGCCTGCGAGTCGTCTTCCACGGATTTAAGTCTAAAAGTCTGGCTTAAGGTCATACGATCTACACTCATTGTTCCACCTCTCATTTTTTTGTTTTAATTGTCACCAATTATCTTGGATGGGATTTTGATCGGAAATAATTTGTTCACCGTAATTGCGCCAAAGGATATTTAGTCGATCTTTTCGGTTATCTCTAGCTAACTCTTGTCTTATTTAAAAAAATGCGCCGCATTTGACTACCTTTTTAGAGTAGGATAATATTTGGCTAATTTAGACAATATCACTCTTTATTAAGATTAATTTAATCCTACCAATTAAATTAATCTCAGCGAGTCAAATGCAGCACATTCTTAAATACAACTATATGCACATACTACAGTTTCGGCTAGCCGGAGAACCCCTACGATCGGAGTAGGAATTTCCCCCATATGAGGCCGATCCAGAAGTCTCTTATTCAATATATGTGTACAAGTTTGTATTCATAAGGATATATATGATCCGCTGAAGGGAGATATTTGGGGCACTAGCAAAGAGCAAAAACATACATGATAAATGGCTATTTGAGGCAAGCATGGCATCCAAAATCAAAAAACAGCCGATTATCAAAAAAACTCGGAAGAAAGTATTCCGTAAACCCGCGTCGGTTAAGCTATCCGGGGCGGCAGTAGCGCATCAACAGGAAGTTTTCTTCAGGTTGATGCGGCTGATCGCGGATAATGCAGGCGACCTGAAGAAATTATCAAATTCGGTCGCACAAGTAACTGCGGAAGCATTGGGGGATTCGTGCATGATCATGCTTCTTAACACCGACGGAGAAAAAGTCAACGTCGCTGCATTCCATGATATCGATCCGCTTGCCGGCCATCTACTCGAGAAGCTGTTAGAAGCAACTTTGGAATTCCCTCGTGACGCGGGCATGACAGGCAAAGTATTGAGGTCTGGGGAACCGATCTTAATTCCAACAATTCCAAGAAAACAATTGATCGCCGTTACGTTACCTGTATTCGTTGAATATATCAAACGAGTGGGTGTTAAGAGTGTCCTGGTGGATCCCATGATTGGCAGGAACGGAGTCCTGGGGGTCATCAGCCTTGCGCGTCATCGCGGCAGCAAGTCATATACACCTGTAGATCAGGCATTTGTAAAAGAAATCGCCTTCAGGGCCGCCATGGCTATCGAAAACAACCAATTATTTGAATCATTGCGAGCGGAGATGAAGAGACGCATTTCCACCAAGGAGGCTCTCGAAACGAGTGAAGAACATTTTCGTTCGATATTCGAGTCGACCACACTAGGAGCACAAATCCTGGATATGTTTGGAACCATCTTGAGCGCCAATCCCGCTTCTCAAAAAATCCTTGGATATACCGAGGTCGAGTTAATAGGC
>CAZPCR010000529.1:0-2385 GCA_964585035.1 uncultured Anaerolineaceae bacterium | reverse complement strand
TAATTTCAGAGCGCGTCCGGTTTTATGCAGAAAAATACGGGATCCAATATAAGCAAGTCAGGATCACGTCCGCCCGCACCCGCTGGGGATCGTGCAGCCAGGAAGGCACATTGAGCTTTGCCTGGCGTTTGATCATGGCTCCCCTTCCGATCATTGATTATGTGGTGGTGCATGAGCTGTCGCATGTTCAGGTAAAAAACCACTCCAAAAGGTTCTGGAACAAGCTCAATGTTCTTATGCCCGATTACAGGCAAAGGATCGAGTGGCTTGAGAGGAACGGTCATTTACTTTCATTGGAATAATAAGTTGTATTACAGAGTACTGCGTAATTATCTAAATCAACATTTTATGTTTTACCTAAAAATCATAATTACAAGTTTAGAGATTTATGCAAGAAGCAGTAAAAAACCTCCGAGGTCTTGAAGACCTCGGAGGTTCTCGTATTCTCTAACAAAATTTCTATTTAGCGTACGAAAGCCTTGCGCCCGGCATACTGCGCTTTGCTACCAAGTTCCTCTTCAATGCGCATGAGCTGGTTATACTTTTCGACGCGTTCGCCGCGGGCGGGCGCACCGGTCTTAAGATGACCAGTAGCCATTGCCACCGTGAGGTCGGCGATGAAGCTGTCGGACGTCTCGCCCGAACGATGGGAGACCATTGCACCCCAGCCGGCTTTTTGCGCCATCTCGATGGCCGCGATGGTTTCGGTGAGTGTACCGATCTGGTTGAGTTTGATCAACACAGCGTTGGCGGCGTTCTCTTTGATGCCGCGGGCAATGCGTTCGACGTTGGTGACGAACAGGTCGTCGCCGACCAGCTCGACCCTACCCCCGATGGTTTTGTTGAGAAGTTTCCAGCCATCCCAATCGTCTTCGGCCAGTCCGTCTTCGATCACGAAGATGGGATACTTTTTCGTCCAATCCGCATACAGGTCGACCATTTCGGCGGATGTAACCTTGCGGTTCTCGGTGCGGAGGTTGTATTTGCCGTCTTCATAGAAGCCGCTGGATGCCGGGTCAAGGGCAATCGCTACCTGATCGCCAGGCTTGTAACCGGCTTTTTCAATGGCCTTGATGATCACTTCGACCGCATCCGAATTTTTCTTGAGAGCCGGTGCGAAACCGCCTTCATCGCCTACGCCGACAGTGTAGCCGCCGTCCTTCAATATCCCCTTGAGCGCCTGGTAAACCTCACTGCCCCAGCGCATGGCTTCGACCGAATTCGGCGCGCCGACGGGCGCGATCATGAATTCCTGGAAGTCGGTCCCCTGCCAGTTGGCGTGCACGCCACCGTTAAGGATGTTGAACATCGGCACAGGCATCAGTTTCGCCTGTCCTTTGCTCAAATACTGGTAGAGCGGCACCTTTTGGGAGATCGCCGAGGCGCGGGCGACAGCCAGACTGACTCCCAGAATGGCATTCGCCCCGAATTTACTCTTATTGGGCGTACCGTCCAGGTCGATCATGGATTTGTCCACCGCAGCCTGATCGAGCGCATCCGCGCCGGCCAATCCTTTTGCGATCGGACCGTTCACATTGGCGACCGCTTTCTGAACGCCCTTGCCACCGTACCGTTTCTTGTCGCCATCGCGCAGCTCCAGGGCTTCGTGCACGCCGGTGGATGCTCCGGAGGGTACCGCCGCGCGCGCGAAGGAGCCATCGGCCAGTTTGACTTCCACTTCGACAGTGGGGTTGCCGCGTGAATCGAGGATCTCACGGGCATGGATTGAATTAATCTTGGACATTTTCATTACTCCTGTTTATAGAATGATCTTCAAAGATTTCGGAAAGATACAATGCCGATTCGGCCAGATTGCTTACGGCTGGATCAAGCTTTTCCGCCAATCCGGCAGGTATATCGCCATACCGTCCCAACTTCGCCGGGCGCGAATCAAGTAGATTTGCCCAGCTAATGACCATTTCACTGCGAATAAGCGATAGCGGATCTTCCTCCTTTTTCTCAAGTTCAAGTGATCGGCTCAATGTCCTGATCTGACCCAAAGCTTCGGCGATCTGGCGGGCACACTGCCGGCGGTTTTCTTCAGACATATGCAATTTCGATTTGTATAAAATGCCGTCTTTCTCATTTCCATCCAGCCAGGATTGCGCCTCACGCAAATTTTTCTCGAACGATAGAAGCGTGGTACGCAAGGATGACCGTTGTTGTGGGTTAAGCAGTTCATTCATATTTTTTCAACCATAGAAATAAAAGCCATTTTCCTTGCCGGATATCCTCCTTTCGATCACCGCTACTCAGGCAAGCAGCCCCCTGAATAGGATTTCGGCAACAAAAAGCCTCTACCAGTAGTCTCTATGGTAGAGGCTATCACTCGGGGTTCCGACAAATTAATCTTATCTGCGCCGGCGGGCCTCATCGCTGGCGTAC